>NZ_JBIKBQ010000153.1:0-7550 GCF_058122085.1 Luteolibacter sp.
TCCGAGACGCCCTCCGACATGGCGAAGACGCTGCTTGAGCGCTGGGGCAAGTAAGCTCGAATCATTTCACCGAAAGGCGGAGCGCAGGCTCCGCCTTTTTTGCGCGCGCCCGGCGGCGTGATCGTTAGGAGAAGCCGGGGGGAGCGGCGGAATCCGTCACGGTTTGGCGGCTTGGCCCTTTTTTCGCGTCTCGAGTCCTCTGAAAACGGGCGCGATCAATTGGGCGTCCCAGGCGATCCTCCGCTTTTCCAATTTTCGGGCTTGGAGCCGGCGAGGTCTTTCGTTTCACCGACATGCTGCTTCAAATCGTAAAGCCTGGCCCCGGTGTTTTTTGCCTCGATGAGAAGCTTGTGGCCGCCGCCGCGCACCGCATACGCGCCTATGTCGAACATCCGGAAGTAGAGCGCGTCGTGGGGCGCGCCGGATTTCTCGCCGGTGAGGAAAGGCATCAGGTTCACGCCGTCCAGCGGGCGGGCGGGATCAAGCGGGGCGTTGGCCAGCGCTGCGATGGTGGCGAGGATGTCGAGCGAAATGACCGGGTGTTGATAGACGAGTCCTTTGGGAATCCTGCCAGGCCACTGGGCGGCGAAGGGCACGCGGATTCCGCCTTCCGTCAGGCTGCCTTTGCCGCCGCCGTTGTCGGAGAGGAAGACGACCAGCGTGTTGGAGTCCTTGTCCTCGGTCTTCAGCCAATCCAGCACGCGTCCGACGCCACGGTCCAGGGCTCGGATCATCGCGGCGTAGGTCCGCCGGTTTTTGTCTTCGATGTGGGAGTATGCTTTCAAGTCCTCTTCGGTCGCCTCCATCGGGGTGTGCGGGGCATTGTAGGAGAGGTAGAGGAAAAACGGCTTCTCGTCTTTCGCGCCCATCCAGCGGATGGCTTCATCGGTGAAGAAGTCGGTGAGATAGGAACTCGGAAATTTCGTCACCGGCTTTCCGTTGCGTTGGATTTGATTTTTCCCCGTGCCCGGGAAATACGTGTGGCCGCCGCTGAGCATGCCGCAGAACTCATCGAATCCGCGTTGGTTCGGGTGGAAGATCCCGCCGTCGCCGAGATGCCATTTGCCGATCAAGCCGGTGCGATAGCCGGCGGCTTTCAGGTGGTTCGCAAGCGTGTGTTCGCCGGTTGGCAGTCCGAGACAATCCGGGCGGGTGGGATATTCCTTGGGACTTCCATTCAGATTTCCCTCGTAGCCGAAGCGCCGCGGATCGCGACCGGTGAGAAGCCCCGCGCGGGACGGCGAACAAACGGGGCTGGCAACGTATCAATGGCTGCAAAAAGTGCCGCTGGCCGCCAAGCGGTCGATGTGAGGTGTCTTGATGGTGGTGCTGCCGGTGCAGCCGAGATCGCCGTAGCCCATGTCGTCGGCGAGGATGATGATGATGTTAGGTTTTTCCGCGGCGACGTGATCGCCCAGCTCGACGACCTCGTCGGCGCGGTCATCGCGAAACTGGAGCAGCTCAAGTTGTTGGAGAATACCCTGGTGATCGTCAGCAGCGACAACGGCCCGGTGCTCTTCGATGGCTATGAGGATGGCGCTGTCGAGAAAAATGACTAGGGAGATCCAAGGTCGGCCGCAGTGGCATTGTCGAGGAAGGGATCTCGGGGGGGGCTGCGCAGCGGCGATTGGAAACTCATCCCGCCGCACAAAGGGCAGGCGATGATCAAGGACATGCGTTCCGGCAACGGACCGAAGCCCCAACCTTACAATCTAGCCGAAGATCCGGCGGAAACCAAAAACCTCGCCCGCGAGAATCCTGAAAAACTCAAGGAGCTCGCCGCCATGCTGGATCAGATCGCGGGTGGGAAAATCACCACCAACGTTTCGTCTGCGTTCATTCCTCCGGCGCTCCGATAGCGGAGAACCTGGTCAAGCGTCTGGAGGCGGTTCACAAGCTCTATCGAAAGCCGGTCTGGATCACCGAATTCGCCGTCGGCGACTGGAAGGCGAAAAGCCCCGCCGAGAATCAATACAAGCCGGACACGGTCCTGCGTTTCATGGAAGACGTCCTGCCGAGGCTGGACAGGTTCGATTTCATCGAACGTTGCGCGTGGTCTGGTGGAAACCTGTTCCCACGTGCGTCTCACGGCTTGGCTGGAATCGACCGCCTCGACCATCTGCGGCGCGGCGACCGGTGATCGCCGCTACGCGGGGGCGCCGATGGCTCCGGGAATCGGGCCGGGGCCTTCCGGGCGGTCTTCTTCAGCGGCCTTGGCGACGGGCTTTTTCTTGAGTTCGTCCGGGACCGGTGGTGGCTTGGGCGCGGATGGCGGATTGCGCATTTCGCCGTGGTCGATGATGTCGCGGAGATGGGCGGCATCGAGGGTTTCGAATTCGAGAAGCGCCTTGGCGATGAGTTCGACCTTGTCACGGCCTTCTTCAAGGACGCGGGTGGCGATGGCGTAGGCGTTGTCGATGAAGTTTTTGATTTCCTCGTCGATGATCTTGGCCGTGCTCTCGCTGTAGTTGGTGCGGCGACCGCCCATGTCGCCGCGACCGAGGAAGACCGGGCCGTCGCCCTCGCCGTATTCGACCATGCCGAGCTTGTCGCTCATGCCCCATTCGCAAACCATGTGGCGGGCGAGCGCGGTGGCTTGGCGGATGTCGCCGGATGCGCCGTTGGAAACATCGTCGCTGTGGAAACCTTCGGCGATGCGGCCGCCCATGGTGACGATGAGGTTGGCGAGGGCTTCCTTTTTCTGGGTGGAATATTTGTCGCCGTCCGGGAGATACATCGTCGCGCCGAGGTAAGGGCCGCGCGGGATGATGGTGACCTTGTGGAGCGGGTTGGTGTCCGGCAGGACCATGTTGAGGTAGGCGTGGCCGGCTTCGTGCCAGGCGGTGCCGGTTTTTTCCTTGTCGGACATGGCGAGGCTGCGGCGTTCGCGGCCCCAACGGACCTTGTCGCGGGCTTCTTCCATTTCGTCGAGGGTGACGGCGGAAAGTCCGCGTCGGGCGGCGAGCAGGGCGGATTCGTTGATCAGGTTCGCGAGCTCGGCACCGGAGAAGCCGGGCGTGCCGCGGGCGATTTTGGAAAGGTCCACGCCGGCAGCGAGTTTGATCTTCTTGACGTGGACGCGGAGGATTTCCTCGCGGCCGTTGACGTCGGGCAGTGAGATGGTGACCTGGCGGTCGAAACGGCCGGGACGGAGCAGCGCGGGATCGAGCACGTCCGGGCGGTTCGTCGCGGCGATGATGATCACGCCTTCCTGAGTGTCGAAGCCGTCCATCTCGACGAGGAGTTGGTTGAGCGTTTGCTCGCGCTCGTCGTGACCGCCGCCCATGCCGTGGCCGCGGTGACGTCCGACGGCGTCGATTTCATCGATGAAAATGAGGCAGGGCGCGTGTTTGCGGCCTTGCTCGAACATGTCGCGGACGCGGGATGCGCCCACACCGACGAACATTTCGACGAAGTCCGAGCCCGAGATCGAGAAGAACGGCACATCCGCCTCGCCGGCGATGGCGCGGGCGAGCAGGGTTTTGCCGGTGCCGGGCGAACCGACCATCAGGACGCCTTTCGGGATCGAGCCGCCGAGTTTCTGGAACTTGCGGGGATCGCGGAGGAAATCGACGATTTCAAACAACTCTTCCTTGGCTTCCTGAATGCCGGCGACGTCCTTGAAGGTCACCTTGTTGCGGTCCATGGTGAGCAGGCGGGCCTTGCTCTTGCCGAAGGACATCGCGCCGCGGCCGGCGGATTTCATTTGCTGGCGGAAGAGGAAGAAAAGGATGCCGATGATGAGCAGGAAGGGCAGGAAGGTGAACAGCGCGCTGCTGAGGTAGTCCTTGTTGCGCTCGTAGATGGCCTTGTCCTTGACGAGTTTGTTGAGGTCCTCGCTCTGGATGGCGGTCGAGACGGGGACGCTGAATTGGACGGCTCCGACGACCATTCCCTTGGCATCGAGCTGCACGGGCGGATGGGTGACGAGCTTGCGGGTGCCTACGATCACCGCGTCGTCCGAACCGGCGGTGGTCAGGACGCGCAGCGAATTGACAGGATCGCTGATTTCAACGGATTTGAGGGCCAACGACTTGCGGAGTTCCGCGAGCGAGAGAGTTTCCACATCGTTTTCGAGAGGTTGCTCGGAAGCCGCTGCGACTTGCTGGAAGCGGATGTTGTCGCCGAGCAGTTCGTTGATTTCATTGCGTTGGAGCGCGAAGTTGACGAGCACGCGGAAATCCTTTTTCTGGCTGTCCGACTTGGGGGCGAGGATTTCGGGGCTGACCCAACCGGTGATGGTGGCGTCGAAGGAAGTGTCGGTGGTGATGACCTTGAGCGGCTGCTTTGAGTTGTCCACCACGACGCGGCCTTGGTCCCAGGCCTGGCGGAACTGGGAATAGGTCATGGGGCTGACCGCTTTGTTGGTGTTGGTGAGGAAGGCAACGCCGAGAATGACGGTTGCCACGCTGAGGAGGCCGAGGAGACGCCAGTTGAAACCACTGGCCTCGCCTGGAGTGCGGTTCGGGTTGTTCGGTGGCGGAGTTGAGTTCGGTGAGTCGGACATAGGAGTCGTGAAAAAGCCGGGCGGCAGGCGTGCGCTTGAGGTGGGCGCGCTGCCGACTACCGTCCGGGAGTGAGGGAGAATAGCTTAAGAGGGTGAAAAGCAAACCCCTTTTTTGCACGAGTCTTGCGGGTCGGCGCAAGGTCTGCCAAGAAAGCCGGCGTGGAACCACCCGTGCCCCAGAAAGACCAGCCCCAGTCGCCTCGATTGAGGGCGCGTGCGTTGGGTTGGCTGAGGGCGATTCCGGGGGTGGGGCGGCTGCGGGCGCTGCGGCCGGGGGCGGACGCGCACGTCGGGGTGCTGGTGGATGCCTTCGCGGCGTTCGCGACCTTGGACGACGAGCTCAGTTCGCTGGAGGCGGATTTGATTTTGGACATGCTGCGGAGCGCGTTTCCGGAGGTGGATCACGGCTGGCTGGGACGGCGGTTGCAACGCGCGGTGCGCAATCCGCGGCCGCTGCAGGCTCTGGCGGTCGAGTTGAAGGATGGTTTCGACGATGCGGGGAAACTGGCGCTGGGTTTGCAGTTGTTCACGCTGGTGGACGCGGCGGGGCGCTCGGAGCGCAACCGGACGAGTTTCGAGGTTTTCATGCGGCGGCTGGGGCGGCCGGATTACGGGGTGGCGATCCTGCGGGAAATGCGCGGCGACGGCGGCGAGCCTAGCGACGAGGAGCTGCCGTTCGAGCGCTTGGTTTTCGGCAGGGACGGCGCGGACGTGTTGTTGCCACCGGCGGCGGGCGACCACGAGTTCCGGGTTTACCGGGCGGGGGATTTGATTTTGGTGCGAAACACCGGCATCTCGCCGCTGTGGATCCGCGGGCGCTCGGTGGAAACCGGTTCGTTCCTGCGGATGCGCGAGCGCCAGCCGCTGGTGGTGCCGGGCTGGACGCTCAGTTACGAGGACCTGATGTTTTTCCTCGATGTGAAGCGCACCGGCAACTCGCCGACGATCTATCTGGAGTCCGGTGGCGCCGGCCTGACCGCCGAGCGGACGCACGGACGGCAAAGCGCGCTGCGGGTTCGATTCGGACTCCAGGCGGAAGTCGAGGCCTTGTGCGACACCGAACTGCACGCCGGCAGCCGCGGGCCGCTGAAGAAGGGTGAAATCGTGATCTGCCGCAATCACGAGCGGCTGGGCGACGCCTCGGGTTTCAGCCTCTCGATCAACGAGCTCCGCCGCAAGGCCACGCAGAAGGGGCGGCGATTCCGCCTCGCGGGCGACCGGCAGGAGTATCTGGTTTCCAACGACGCGTCCGCGCTCTCGCCGGGCGACTTGCTGTTAGGTCCGAAATTGTCGCCCAAGGCCGTGCTGTTTATCCGTTATGACGCGCATCGGGCGGAGGGCGAGCTGGTCGTCAGGGAAAGCCACGGGCCGATTCTGGTAGATGGCGTGCCGGTGCGCCAGACGGCGCCGCTGCGGGACGGCTCGCTGATCCGTCTTTCCGGCAGCCAGTCGGTGCGCTGCCGTTTCAGCGAGGGGTTTCTGGACGAGGAGCGGACTTTGATCGAGTCGCTCCAGGTGGAGGATTTGATCCATGATTTCGGGCCGGAAGCGCGGGCGCTGGATCACGTCAATTTCGAGGTGAAGCGCGGGGAGATGCTCTGCATCATCGGCCCCAGCGGCAGCGGCAAGAGCACCCTGCTTTCCGTTCTATCAGGCCAGCGCGAGCCGACGCGCGGCAAGGTGAAGCTGAACGGAATCCCCCTCTACGAGCGACGGGAGCACCTCGTGCCGTTCATCGCCCACATGCCTCAGGAGGAGGCGCTCAATCCCCAGCTAACGGTGCGCGAGCACCTGCGGCACGCCGTCACCATCCGGCGGCCGGCGCTGTCGCTGGCAGAACACGAGCGGCGGGTGGACAGCATGCTCGCGGAGCTCGGCTTGCAGTCGATCGCCCGCCGGCGGGTGGGTTCTCCGGGGGAGAAGACGATTTCCGGCGGCGAGCGCAGCCGGCTGAACCTGGGCGTGGACCTGGGCAGCCGGGCGGAGGTCTTCCTGTTCGACGAGCCGATCTCCGGCCTCTCGTCGAAGGACTCCGAGCACGTCGCCGAAACGCTGAGGTCGCTGGCCCGCGAGAAAATCGTGATCGCCTCGCTGCACCGGCCGGGAGCTCCGGTGCTTCGCTTGTTCGACAAGGTCCTGTTACTTGATAGCGGCGGGCGTCTCGCGTATTTCGGGACTCCGGCGGGAATGGTCGGTTATTTCCGGGACGCCTGCGAGGAGCTCTCGATCTCCCACCCGTCGGTCACCGCGAAGTCGCCGCTGGGCGCGGACTTCGTGTTTGACGTGTTGGAAACCCCGCTGAGCTCCATCGGCGGCGGGTCGAACACGGGAGCTGCGCGGCGCTTCCCGCCGTCGTTCTGGCAGGAGCGTTTCGAGAGCGTGGACCTGATGCAGTCCCTGCAGCCGGGGAGCGGTCCGGTTTCCAAACACGGAGAGTCCGGGGAAGGGGAGCGCTTGCCGGTGCCACCGAAACCCTCGCGGAGGCTCCACGCCGTGCTGGCGGTCTTCGCCACGCATTTCCTGCGCTCGCTGCTGTCGAAATACCGGACGCGCGGGACGATTTACAGCACCTGTCTTGAGGCGCCGCTGTTAGCCGCGCTGGTCGCGATCACCCTGCGGTCCTCGCCGGAAGGGCCCTATCAGTTCTCAACCGCGCTGCACATTCCGGCCTACCTGTTCCTGAGCGCCACGGTGGCGATGTTCCTGGGGCTGACCAACTCGGCGACGGAAGTGCTGCGCGACCGGCCGATCCTGCGGCGCGAGCGCAACTGCCAGCCGGGCGCGAGTTCCTACGTGATCGCGAAATTCGCCGCCTTGGCGCTGGTCGCCGCGGTCCAGTGCCTGGCGTATCTGGTGGTGGGGAACTACTTTCTGGAGATCGACGGCATGCTGCCCTATCTGTGGCTGTGGATGACTCTAACGGCATGGACCGGCACCGCCATGGCGCTGGTCGTTTCCTCGATCGTGAAGACCGAGCGAGCCGCGCTGACGGCGGTGCCGCTTTTGTTAGTGCCGCAGATGCTGCTGGCGGGAGCGCTGGTGC
>NZ_JBIKBQ010000154.1:0-7311 GCF_058122085.1 Luteolibacter sp.
TGGGCCTGTGCGCGGTGCTCTTCGGTATGATGGTAAACACGCTCGGCCTCGATCCGTGGCTGGCAGGTCTCGCTGCGATCACCATTGGAGCTCTCGGCGGCGGCTTGAACGCGGTGCTCATCACCCGCCTAAATCTCCCGCCGCTGATCGTCACGCTCGGCACGTTCTCGTTGTTCCGTGGGTTGGCGGAAGCGCTGACAAAAGGTTCCGTCGCGTATGCGCAATTTCCCCAGTCCTTCCTCGCATTGGGAAATTCCAACACCGCCGGGGTCCCGACGCAGGTGTGGGTGTTTCTCGCCGTGGCCGTGGGGATCTGGCTGCTAGTGCATCAAGCCACGTTGGGACGTTCGTTCCGCGCCATCGGATTTTCGGCGGAAGGCGCGGGGTATGCCGGCATTCCCGTCGCCCGCAATACCAGCGTCGCCTACATCATCGCTGGAGCCGTCGCCGGCCTCGCGGCGGTGATCATTGTTTCACGGTTAGGAGAAGCGCGGGCGAACGTTGGCATTGGCTACGAGCTGCTAGCCATCACGGCGGTCGTGCTCGGCGGCGTGAGTATTTTCGGTGGTACGGGCACGGTGGCGGGCACGCTGCTGGGGTGGTTGTCGCTCGCCATCTTGAACAACGGCCTCACGCGGATTTCGGAATACCGGATCTTTGACCAATCGGTTTCCAGCGTCGCCCGCGAGTTGTCCGGTATGCTGACCGGCGTTTTACTGATCGCCGCGCTCGCAATCGGCACCGTGATGAAAACGCTCGCCGTCCGCCGCGCGCTCAAGCAGTCTCTCGGAAGTTCGAATCCAACCCCTCCATGAAACGCAAATCCTTCATCGCCGGCCTCGCTCTCATCGCCACGCTTCCCTTGGTTTCCTGCAGCAAAACCAAGTCCGACGGCAAGCTGACCATCGCCTTTCTTCCCAAGAGCAAGGGCAACCAATACTTCGTCACCTGCGAGCGTGGCGCCCGCGCCGCTGCCACCGAACTCAACGCCGAGCTGAAATTCGACGGCCCGACCAATCCTGATCCCGCCAAGCAGAACGAGATCGTCGAAAACTGGATCACCGACGGCGTGAACGTCATCGTCGCCGCCTGTGAGAACAAGGACTCCATTTCCACCGCCCTCAGGAAAGCCCAGGCCGCAGGCATCAAGGTCATCACTTACGATGCGGACGCCCAGCCGGACGCCCGCTCGTATTTCGTCAACCAGGCCACCGCCCAGGCCATCGGTGAGCAGTTGATGGACACCGCCGCCACTCTCACGGGCAGCGAGGGCGAGTTCGCCATCATCACCGGCAGCCTCACCTCGTCCAACATGAACGAGTGGATCAAGCACATCAAGGGGCACCAGGCCGCCTATCCGAACATGAAGCTGGTGGACATCAAGCCGTGCGACGACCAGAAGGACAAAGCCCAGCAGGAAGCCACCAACCTGCTCAGCGCCTATCCGAATTTGAAAGCCATCATCGCCGCCAGCTCGCTCGCCGTGCCCGGAGCCGCGGAAGCCGTCAAACAAGCGGGCAAGACCGGCGCGGTCAAAGTCCTCGGCCTCGGCCTGCCCAGTGAGAACAAGACCTACGTCAAGGAAGGTGTCACCCAGGCGGTCATCCTCTGGAAAGTCGAGGACCTCGGCTATCTCGCCGTCATGGCCGGTGCCGCGGCCGCCAGAGGCGAGCTCGCTCCGGGTGCCACCGAGTTCAACGCCGGCAAGCTCGGCAAGATGCCGATCGCCGGTGACAACATCGTCCTCGGCAAGCCCTTCGTCTTCACCAAGGAGAACATCGACCAGTTCGATTTCTAATGGAGACTCACGCCACGCCGTTCCGCAGCCGGTAGTCCCGCGGGGAAAGCCCGGTGACTTTGCGGAACTGCCGGGTGAAATAGTTGCTGTCGTTGAAGCCGACGTCGAAGGCGACCTCCGTGACGCGGCGGTCGGTGTGGCGCAGCAGATTGCACGCGCGGTTGATCCGTTGCTCGATGACCCAGGCGAGCGGGGAGGTTCCGGTGGCGGATTGGAAGACCCGCAAGAAACTCCGCCGGGACATGTGGGCGATGCTGGCCAATTCCTCCAGATTGACCTCGCGGTGGATGTTGCGCTCCAAGTGGGACAGCGCCTCGCCGATGCGCAGCAGGGCGCGTCCGTCCGGCGACGGGCTGCGGCCGTAACAGCGGGATAACATGCCGATGATCTGCATGAACGCCGCCGTGGCCATGAAGCCGAAGCCCGGCTCGCGGGTCTTCAACTCCACTTCGAGCCGGTCCACCAGCTCGATGACCTGGACCATTTCCTTGCCGCCGAGGTGCAGCCGGTCCTTCGCCGGCTGGCGTTTTTTCCACGAGGGTTCCAGCGTGAAAAGCGCGTGGTAGCCGGCGACGGACGGCAGGTCCAACAGTCCCATTTTCAACTGGTTAGGTTGATAGAGGATGTTGACGAGCCGCAGGTCCACGAGGTCCCGGTATTCGTGCTCGCGGGGACCGGCGATGACGAACACGTCGCCGGCCGTGAGTTCCCAGGAATCCTGCCCGGTCACGTGCAGGCACTTGCCGCCGGTCACGATCACCAGTTCCGCGAACTCGTGGGCGTGGGGTTCGAAAAGTTCCTGCGGTTCCCTGCGCTCCACGCTGATCGGGAAGCCGTCGGGATGGAACCACTCGTCGATTTTGAGGACGCGTTTCACTGGCGGGATCGTGCTTGTATTTGGCCAAACAGTGGAGGTTTTTCGAGGGAATTCCACGCAGGCTGACCCGAACCCCATCCGCCATGTCCAAATCCTCAAAATCCATCGCCCAGTCCTACAAGCTCGCCCAAGGCCGATACGCCGATCTCGGCGTCGATACTGATGCCGCCATGGCCTCGCTCGCGGGTATCTCGATTTCCCTCCACTGCTGGCAGGGCGATGACGTCGGCGGCTTCGAAAACTCCGGCGAAGGCCTCAGCGGCGGCATCGCGGTGACCGGCAACTACCCCGGCAAGGCCCGCACTCCGGACGAGCTCCGCGCGGACCTCGACAAGGCGCTCTCCCTGATCCCCGGCAAGCACCGCCTCAATCTCCACGCCTTCTACGGCGAGTTCGGCGGCAAAAAAGTCGATCGCAACGAAATCAAGCCGGAGCATTTCCAAGGCTGGATCGACTGGGCGAAATCCAACGGCATGGGCATGGATTTCAACCCGACCTGCTTCGCGCACCCGAAAGCCGCCGACGGTTTCACCCTTTCCCACCCGAAAAAAGCGATCCGCGATTTCTGGGTCGATCACTGCATCGCCTCCCGCGAAATCGGCGCGGCGATGGGCAAGGCGCTCGGTTCGCCGACCGTGACCAACGTCTGGATTCCCGACGGCTACAAGGACACCCCGGTGGACCGCCTCGCGCCGCGTCAGCGCCTGTCCGATTCGCTGGACCGGGTTTTCGCCAAGAAGCTCAATCCGAAACACCACCTCGACGCGGTCGAGTGCAAGCTCTTCGGCATCGGCAGCGAGAGCTATGTGGTCGGCTCGCACGAGTTTTACATGGGTTACGCGATCAAGAACCAGAAACTGCTCTGCCTCGACGCCGGCCATTTCCACCCGACGGAAGGCATCGCCGACAAGCTTTCCTCCGTGCTGATGTATGTGCCGGAAATCCTCCTTCACGTCAGCCGCGGCGTGCGTTGGGACAGCGACCACGTCGTCACCTTGGACGACGCGCTCCAGTCCATCGCCGCCGAGCTCGTGCGCAACAAACTGCTCGCCCGCACCCACATCGGCCTGGATTTCTTCGACGCCAGCATCAACCGGATCGCGGCCTGGACGATCGGCACGCGCAACACGCTCAAGGCGCTGCTGATGGCCTTGCTGGAGCCCGCGGCCCTCCGCGACGCGGAGAAATCCGGCGACTACACCTCGCGCCTCGCGCTGATGGAGGAATCCAAGAGCTTGCCATGGGGCGCGGTTTGGGATGCTTGTTGCGAGTCGCAAAACGTCCCCGCCGGCACCGACTGGCTCGCCGAGGTCAAGCAATACGAGACCGCGGTGCTGAGCAAGCGCGCCTGAGTTAGAAATTCTCCATCATCCAAAAATCCAACTGACATCACTATATTATGGGATCTGCATTACTCGGCGTTGTGTTTCACTGGCTCGGCGGCTTGGCCTCGGGAAGTTTCTACGTGCCATACAAGGGCGTTAAAAAATGGTCTTGGGAAACCTACTGGCTTGTCGGCGGGTTCTTCTCCTGGATCATCTGCCCGCTGCTGCTCGCTTCCTTTTTGACCAAGGACGTCTTCGGGGTTCTCAGCAGCCAGTCCGTGTCCACCCTCGGCTGGACCTTCCTGTTCGGCGCGCTCTGGGGCACCGGCGGTCTGACCTTCGGCCTGGCGATGCGTTATCTCGGAATGTCGCTCGGCATGGGGGTCGCCCTCGGTTACTGCGCGGCCTTTGGCACCTTGCTGCCGCCGATTTTCAAACTGTTCTTCCCCACCATCCCGGTGGCGGAGTCGATCACCGAGATCGCTTCCAGCACGGCCGGACAGGTCACGCTGCTAGGCGTGGCGGTGTGCTTGCTGGGCATTTTCATCGCCGCTCTTGCCGGTGCGACCAAGGAAAAGGAAATGTCGGCCGAGGATAAGAAGAAGGCCATCGCCGAGTTCAGCTTCAAGAAAGGAATCCTCGTGGCGACTTTCTCCGGGATCATGAGCGCCTGCTTCAGCTTCGGCCTGACCGCCGGCAATCCGATCGGCGACGCCTCGGTGGCTGCTGGGACCTCGGTGATCTGGAGCGGGCTTCCCAAATTGATCGTCGTCATGCTCGGCGGCTTCGCCACTAACTTTGTCTGGTGCGTCGGGCTGAACATCAAGAACCGGACCGGCTATCAGTATCTTGCCTCGCACGCCCGTGCCGAGCACGCCGGCCTGACCGCTTCGGGTGGCGAGCACGGCGGCGGCTCATCTTCCGGTTCCTCGACCCCCGCGCAGAGTGATTTGAAAATCCCGATGCTCGGGAACTATCTGTTCTCCGCGCTTGCCGGCACCACCTGGTATTTCCAGTTCTTCTTTTACACCATGGGCGAGACGCAGATGGGCAAGTTTGGTTTCGCCTCGTGGACCTTGCACATGGCCAGCATCATCATCTTCAGCACGATGTGGGGCTGGATTTTCCACGAATGGAAAGGCTCCAGCAAGAAGGCCCACCGTTTGATCGGCGTCGGCATCCTGACCCTGATTCTTTCCACGATCATCATCGGCGTCGGTACTTATATCAAGGGCTCCGGCGGCGGCCATTGATCGCCGCTTGGAAAATAGTTCCATCGTCACGGCCCCGTCTTTGCAGGCGGGGCCGTGATTCTTTCAAGACGCTCTGGACCGCGGTCCGGCGATGTTATGTAGTCCCCGCCCGTGAATCCGAGCCAATCCACCGCCGCCATCCTGAGTCCTGATCTTGAAATCAAGGACGCCCAGCTGATTTTCAACCGGGTTTGGAAAGGGCTGGAGAAAGAGCTCGGCCGGGAAAACCTGCTTTTCCCCAAGGAGCTCATCCTGCTGGGAGGCGCGCCCGGTTCCGGCAAGGGAACGAACACCGCCTTCATCTGCCGGGTCCGCGGCATCACCGCGGCGCCCATCGTGATCAGCCAGCTGTTGGATTCCCCGGAGGCGCGGACGATCAAGGCGGGCGGCGGCATGGTGGGGGACGAGGAGGTGCTCCGCCTGCTCCTCCACGAACTCCTCAAGCCGCAGTTCCGGGAGAGCGCGGTGCTCGATGGATTTCCCCGCACCACCGTGCAGGTCGAGTGCCTCAAGATGTTTTACGATCAAATGATCGGGTTGCGCCGCGAGTTTTCCGGCACTCCCAAGGCCCTGCATTTCCGCCAGCCGACGTTCCACATCATGGTGCTCTTCGTGGATGAGGCGGAGAGCATCGCCCGCCAGCTCAAGCGCGGCCGGGAGGCGCTCGCCCGCAATGTGGAGATCCGCCAGTCCGGCGTGGGGGAGCTGGAGGAGGAGCGCAACACCGACTTCCATCCCGAACTCGCGCGCAACCGCTACCGCACCTTCAAGGAGAAGACTTACGACGCGCTCGTCTCGCTGAAGCAAATCTTCCACTATCATTTCATCAACGCCCAGGCGCCGATCGAGATCGTCCAACAGAACATCATCAACGAGCTCGCCTATCAGAGCTCGCTCGAGCTTGACCCGCTCACTTACGACAGCCTGCGCCACATCCCGCTGGCGGACGAAATCGTCGTGCAGGCCCGCCAGGAACTCGTCAACCGGCTGGACGGCTATCAGGTCGAATGCCCGGACCGGTTGCGCTCCGTCGTCGATTTCATCCAGGGGAAAATGATGCCCATCATCAAGCGCTACGCCGTCAGCGGGCGGGCGATGATCAACACCGAGGAGGCGCTGTTCGAGGATCCGGTCGCCATCGCCATCCTCATCGACGTCTTCTCAGAGCGCGGGTTCCGCGCCAGCGTGGACATTCGCCGCCAGGAAATCCCGCAGCGCTTCGACCTCGTCACCGGCAGGATCGAAACGCGTGAAAAGCGGGTTTACCGCATGACGATCCTCTTTGACGGGTCAAAGATCCGCCGCGGCTGACTTCGTCCACGATCATCCACAGCCTGAAATTACCGACCCAATGAATTCAAAATTAACGAACGAGCCTGCCGTCGGAATCATCGGCGGCAGCGGGCTTTATGAAATGGAGGGATTCGAGGAAATCTCCGAGCAGGCGGTCGCGACGCCGTTCGGCGATCCGTCGGACAAGTTGGTCAGCGGCCGCATCGGCGGGCGGCGGGTTTGTTTCCTGCCGCGCCACGGCGTGGGGCACCGCCTGATGCCGCATGAGATCAACCACCGCGCGAACGTCTGGGCGCTGCGCTCGCTCGGCGTGCGCTGGGTGGTTTCGGTCACGGCCGTCGGCAGTTTGCGGGAGGAACTCGCGCCGCGCGACATCGTCGTGCCGGACCAGTTGATCGACCGCACCGGCACGGCGGGCAAGCACACGTTTTTCGGAAACGGCATCGCCGCGCATATCGGTTTCGCCGATCCGTATTGCGCGGAATTGCGGGAAATCCTGCTGGCCGCCGCGCGTTCGCTCGCGCCGAAAGTCCACGACGGCGGTGCTTATCTTTGCATGAACGGTCCGGCATTCTCGACCCGCGCCGAGGCGCATTTCCACCGTCTGAACGGCGCGGACATCATCGGCATGACCAACGGCCCGGAAGCCCGGCTCTGCCGCGAGGCGGAAATCGCGGCGGCCACGCTGGCTCTCGTGACCGACTACGATTGCTGGAAAACGGACGAGGTCGCCGTCGAGGTGGAGGCCGTGATCGAGAATCTTCA
>NZ_JBIKBQ010000155.1:0-7138 GCF_058122085.1 Luteolibacter sp.
CATGCGGGCCTTCGTCGGAAAGCAACAATGCGACCGCACGCATGATGCCGGAGGCCTTGCCGCTCTTTTGATCGCGGAGGGCTTCGAGTTCATGGCGTTCGGATTTCGATAATTTGATTCGGTGTAATTTGGCGGGCACCTGTCCAATTGTACACATCCTCAAAATCGTACAATTTTAAAATTCACTAACCGACAAATAAAATTTTACGCGACACTAGCCGCATCGCTGCCCGGCGGCTCCAGCCGCACCGTGAAATCCATGCGCCAGGAGCTATCCAAAGCGGCGCTCCCCGACGGCTCATGGAAAAACCCCGCCGCCGAGATGCCCGAGAACGACCCCATCGTCGCCACCGCCCTCGCCATCGAGGCAAACCTCGGTTAGAACCGGCCCCGGCAGGATCGTCCGTCCTACCAAACGTGTTTCAAGCAGGTCGAATTTGCATCCTGCGGAAACCCTCTCGCAAGCGGTGGTGGGGTTCCACGTCAGTTCGGTCTATTCGATGGAGCTAGTGGCCATGGGCGTGATTAAAATGGCGACGACCTCAGTTCCCGCCACGACCGCTTTCCGGACCGCGCAGGCGCTCGACGGTGGAGCGGAGGATTTTCAGGTCCGCCTCCATGCGCTCTAGCAGGGGTTCCAGCTCATGATCGATCGAGTGGGCCTCCGGCAGCACTGAAAGTTCCTGCATCGTGGAGACGATAATGCCGATGAAGAGATTGAGGATCGTGAAGGTGGCGACGATGATGAAGGGGATGAAAAACGCCCAGGCCCAGGGATGGCTTTCCATCACCGGCCGCACGATGCCCATCGACCAACTCTCCAGGGTCATCACCTGGAACAAGGT
The DNA here is from genome assembly GCF_058122085.1 of Luteolibacter sp. Classification (NCBI taxonomy): domain Bacteria; kingdom Pseudomonadati; phylum Verrucomicrobiota; class Verrucomicrobiia; order Verrucomicrobiales; family Verrucomicrobiaceae; genus Luteolibacter; species Luteolibacter sp. Next base: position 846 of record NZ_JBIKBQ010000155.1, read on the forward strand.
GTAGAGGCTCTTGCCCAAGGATCCGAACCAATCCGGATAGTCTTCCCCGAACAAGCGCGTCGCCAGCACGCCAGCCGTGTAAAAGAAGATCGCCATCACCGCCACCACGCCCGCCAGGCCGGGAATGGAGTGGAGGAACGCGGCCACCACTTTGCGCAGTGCTGGAATCACGGTTAGCAAGCGCAGCACCCGCAGGACCCGCAACGATCGCAGGACCGCCCACGGCCCCGCGCCGGGCACCAGGGCGATGGCCACCACCAGCACGTCGAAAACATTCCAGCCGCTGCGCCAGAACAACCCGCGATAAGCGACGAGTTTGATGCTGATTTCAACCAGGAAGACCCCGAGGCAGATCTTGTCCAGCGTGACTAACAAGCCCCCCCACTTTGCCATGACGGCCGGCGAGGTTTCCACGCCCAGGATGGCGGCATTGAGCAGGATGATCGCAACGAGCCAACCTTGCACCACGGCGGATTCGACCCAGCGCGCGAGCCTGACCCGCCGGCTTGAGACGCCGGCCCGGCGTGAGAGTTCGAGAAGTTCTTTTTCGCCCATGTTTTCAGGAATGATGTGGCGACGGATATCGCGCTTCAACAGGTGGGGATTTCACAATTTCAGGAAATTCTCCAACAGCCGCTTGCCGTCCTGCGTGAGGATCGACTCGGGGTGGAACTGGACGCCGTGGACGGGATGTTCCTTGTGCATCAGCCCCATGATCTCGCCTTCTTCGGTCCACGCGGTGATCTCGAGGCAGTCTGGCAGGGTCTCGCGTTTCACGATGAGCGAGTGATAGCGGGTGGCTTCGAACGGGCTCGGCATGCCGCCGAAAACACTCTTGCCGGAGTGATGGATCGGCGAGGTCTTGCCGTGCATCAGGCGGTCGGCGCGGACGACATCGCCGCCGTAAACCTGGCCGATCGACTGGTGGCCGAGGCAGACGCCGAGGATCGGAATCGTCGCGCCTAACTCTTTGATCAGCTCGCAGGAAATCCCGGCCTCGGTCGGCGTGCAGGGTCCGGGCGAAATGCAGATTCGCTCGGGCTTGAGCGCCTTCACGTCCTCGACCGTGAGCACGTCGTTGCGGAAGATCTTCATCTCCGCGCCAAGCTCTCCGAAGTATTGGACGAGGTTGTAGGTGAAGGAATCGTAGTTATCGAGAATGAGGAGCATCGGAGCGGATCGTTAGTTTTCAGGCACCCATCGTCTTGGCGAGGGCGATGGCGCGGAGCATGCCCTTCGCCTTGTTGACGGTCTCCTCGTATTCGTAGGTCGGATTGGAATCCGCGACCACACCCGCGCCGGCCTGGACGTAGGCCTTGCCATCCTTGAGAAGGCAGGTGCGGAGAGTGATGCAGGAGTCGTGCGAGCCGTCGAAACCGAAATAACCGACCGCACCGGCGTAGGCGCAGCGTTTGTTTTTCTCCAGCGAGTTGATGATCTGCATCGCCCGGATCTTGGGCGCGCCGCTGACGGTGCCCGCCGGGAAAGTCGCGCGCAGCACGTCGTAGGCGCTGTGCGACGGATCGAGCTCGCCGGAGACGTTCGAGACGATGTGCATGACGTGGCTGTAGCGCTCGACGATCATGAAATCATCCACGCTGACCTTGCCGTGTTTGGCGATGCGGCCCACGTCGTTTCTAGCGAGATCGACCAACATCAGGTGCTCGGCGCGCTCCTTGGGGTCTGCCAGAAGCTCGGCGGCGAGCGCGTCGTCCTCCTCCGGCGTCTTCCCCCTCCAGCGGGTGCCGGCGATGGGACGGATGTCGATGCGGCCCTGGATCGAGCGCACGTGGACTTCCGGCGAACTGCCGACCAACGCGAAATCCCCCAGTTCCAGGATGAACATGTAAGGCGACGGATTTACCAGCCGCAGCGCCCGATAGAGATCCACCGGCGGGCGGTCGAAGTCGGTTTCAAATCGCTGGCTCGGCACGAATTGGAAAATATCCCCGGCGGCGATGAACTCCTTGCCCTCGCGGACCATCGCTTCGAACTCCTCCTGCGTCGTGTTGCTGCGCGCCTCGACCGGCTCGACTTGGACCAGTCCGTTGAGCGCCTCGACATGCAGCGGGCGGTTTAAAATTTCCACCATCGCGGCGATCCTGCCACGGGCGGCGTCGTAGGCCTCTTTCGGCGTGGCGAATTCATCGATGAACGCGTTCGCGATCACTTGGAGACGTCGCAGCCGGTGATCGAAGACCAGCAAGGTGTCCGCCAGCATGAACATCGCGTCGGGAATCCCGAGCACATCCGGCGGCGGCGGGCCGAGCGTCGGCTCGAACTGCCGCACCGCGTCGTAGGAAAGATAGCCGACCATGCCGCCGGAAAACTGCGGCAGCGCGCCGTGGGTGACCGGTTGGTAAGGCGCCATTTCCCGCTCCAGCGCTGCCAAAACGTCGTCCTCGGCGGTGTAAGTCCGGATTTTCGAGCCTTCGCGAATGGTGATTTCCTTCTCCCTAGCCTCGAAAACCAAGCGCGGACCGCTGCCGACGATCGACCAGCGGCCGCCTTTCTCGGTGCTCTCGGCACTTTCCAGGAGAAACGAATGCTTGTTATCCCGCAACTTGAGGTAGGCAGACAACGGGGTCTCGAAGTCGGCGGCAAGCTGGGTGTAAACGGGCACGACATTGCCCCGCTTCGCCAGCTCAGCGAAGGCTTCCAAGGATGGCTCGACCGGAATGGAACTCACAAGGCGGCGAAGCATGGCGCGGAAATTCCGCAGGGCAAGCCCGGAGGAAAATGAGTTGGTCGCGCCCGGTTTCACGATTATATCCCCGCCAGATGAGCGAAGCCGCGAACAAAACGAAAAAGCCCCGGGTCAACGTGCGACGCCCGGATGTGATGGAACGGGTCTCCGCCGAGGTGGCGGTCCATTTTCATTCCTCGATCGTCGAGAAACTCCGCGACCGCGGCGGGAAGATCACCGTCGGCAACACCACGGTGCTCCTCGCCGAGCAGTTCGGCTTCTGTTACGGCGTCGAGCGGGCGATCGACCTGGCCTACGCGTCGCGCAAGGTTTTCCCGGAAAACCGGATTTTCCTGATCGGCGAAATCATCCACAACCCGGACGTCAACCGCCACCTCCGCGAGATGGACATCGTCTCGCTGCCATGGCAGGAGCTGGATGCCAGCTATGACGATCTCACGGAAGACGACGTGGTGATCGTCCCGGCGTTCGGCGCGCCCACCGTGTTCATGGACAAAGTCGAGGAGCGCGGCTGTTACGTGGTCGACACGACCTGCGGCGACGTGATGAAAGTCTGGCGGCGGGTGCGCGGCTACGCCAAGGACGGCTTCACCTCGATCATCCACGGCAAGTCCAACCACGAGGAAACCCGCGCCACAGCCTCGCGCGCGCTCGGCGAAAACGGCGAGGGAAACTACCTCGTCGTCCTGACCCTGGCCGATGTCGATTACGTCTGCGATTTCATCCGCGGCGGCGGCGACAAGGCGGCGTTCATGGCGCGTTTCCAAGGCGAACATTCCGCGGGATTCGATCCGGAAATCCACCTGCGGCAGATCGGCGTGGCCAACCAGACGACCATGCTCAAGAGCGAGACCGAGGAGATCCAGCGCCGGCTCCGCAAGGCCGTCATCGACCGCGATGGCAACGACACCGCATTCCAAATGTTCGACACCATCTGCGGCGCGACCCAGGAACGGCAGGACGCGCTTTTCGAAATGCTCCGCAAGCCGATGGACCTGCTGCTCGTCGTCGGCGGCTATAACAGCTCGAACACCGCCCATCTTGTCGAGATCGCCGAGCCGGAGCTGCCGACCTTCTTCATCCGCGGCGCGTCGTGCATCAAGTCGCTGGAGGAAATCGTCCACTACGACCTGCGCCACCGCGAGGAGCGCAGCTCCGACTACTCGCGGCTGTTCTCCGAGGACCGCCCGGTCACCGTGGGAATCACCGCCGGCGCGTCATGCCCGAACAACCTGATCGAGGAAACGCTGGTCAAAATTTTCGAACTCCGCGGCGTCAGCCGCGAGGTGCTGACCGAGGCGTGACCGATTCCGGCGCTTGTGGCCGATTTTGGGACCAGTTGGCCGGATTTGGGACGCCAAAATGCTTTCGTCATCCTGATTTTCAGGCAAATTGATTTCGTTCTGAGGCGCTTCGGCCCCGAGGGACTCACAACCAAGAAGCCGGGCCCACACGAGTTCGTTTTTGATTTCCGGGGGGACGTCAACCGAACAGGGCCAAGCCGGGTGGTTCTGAAAAAAGCGCGCGTTGCGAGATCCGGGGGGATATCCAACGCGCGCTTTTCTCTTGTCCGTGAGGGGAGCGCCACTGCAGTTAGAACTTCCGCAGGACGGTATCCGTGCAGAGCCGCTCGTCGGATTCCGGATGATCCAGCGTGTAATGCAGGCCGCGCGATTCCTTGCGGCGGGTGGCGCACTCGACGATCAGGCCGGCGACCGCGACGAGGTTCCGCAGCTCCAGGATGTCCGCGTTGACGCGGTGGCCCCAGTAGAACTCGCGGACCTCCTTCTTCAGATTCCGCAAGCGCGCCGAGGCCCGGCGCAGGCGGTTGTCGGTGCGGACGATGGAGACGTAGTCCCACATCAGGCGCCGGATCTCGTCCCAGTTGTGATAGATCACCACCAGTTCGTCCGGCTCCGCGGTGTCGCCGTGCTCCCACTCGGGAATCTCAGGAGGCGCCGAGGCGGCCTTGCCGGGCGGATAGAGCCGCATCATTTCATCCAGCGCCCTGCGACCGACGACGTTGCCTTCCAGCAGCGAGTTCGACGCCAGGCGGTTCGCGCCGTGCAGGCCGGTGCAGCCGACCTCGCCCACCGCGAACAGCCCGCGGATGGAAGTCTTGCCGTTGACGTCGGTCAGCACGCCGCCGCATTGGTAATGCGCGGCGGGGACCACAGGGATCGGCTGGGTCTCACAGTCGAGACCGAACTTCATGAGCGTGTCGTAAATATAAGGAAAACGCTCCTTCATGAAGCCCTTCGGCTTGTGGGTGACGTCCAGATAGACACACGGCGCGCCGGTGCGCTTGATTTCCCGGTCGATGGCGCGGGCCACGATGTCGCGCGGCGCCAACGAACCGCGCGGATCGATTTTTTTCGTGAAGTCCTCGCCCTTGGCGTTGATCAAAATCCCGCCCTCGCCGCGCACCGCCTCGCTGACGAGGAACGAGCGCGCCTCGGGACCGGTGGCGCCGGGGTTGTAAAAACAGGTCGGGTGAAACTGGATGAATTCCATGTTCGCGATCGAGGCGCCCGCCCGCCAGCCGAGCGCCACGCCGTCGCCGGTCGCCGAGTCGGGATTGGTCGTGTAGAGATAGACCTTGCCGCAGCCGCCGGCTGCTAGAATCACCCGGTCCGAGCGGAAAACCTTCACCTCGCTGGTCTTCGTTTCGAGCACGTAAGCGCCGAGCACCCGGTCGTCCACCACGCCGCCGAGCTTGGTCGAAGTAATCAGGTCGATGACGAAATGGTCTTCCAACAGAGTCAGGTTCGGCGTCTTGCGCGCCGTCTCGATGAGCGCGCGCGCCACCTCGCGGCCGGTCGTGTCGCGGGCGTGGAGAATCCGCCGGTGCGAGTGACCGCCTTCCTTGCCGAGCAGGAAATGGGCGTTTTCCCGGTCGAACGAAACGCCGTAATTCACCAGGTCATCGATCGCCGCCGCGCCTTCGTGGATGATCGTCCGCACCGCGGCTTCCTTGCAGAGACCGGCACCGGCATCGAGGGTGTCGGCGATGTGCGACTCCTCGGAATCCCCGGCATCGCGCAAGCTCTCGGCCAGCACCGAGGCGATCCCGCCCTGCGCCCACGCGGTGTTCGACTCGTAGGCGTCCCCTTTCGTGACCACGATCACCGATCCGTGTCGCGCCGCCCGCAGGGCAAAGGAAAGCCCGGCGATGCCGGCACCGATCACCAGGAAATCTGCTGTCATGTGGGGCGAGCATGAACGGGGATTTACGACGGGAAAGGGAAATTTGTCATTCGCCCGCAGCCCACGGCGGATTTTTAGAAATCGGCAAAAATCTGGTTTTCAGCTGATTGAGCCAAATTACTGCACATGTTCTGCGCCTTCGGGCACAACTCGCGCATGGCCACATCCCGCTACCGCGTCCCGGCAATGCCCGAACAGCATGCCCGAACAGCATGTCCTTGAGCATGTGCGCGTTCGATTGATCGATCCTGACGATGCCATCGAACGTGATCGTTACCGCGCGCTCATCGAAAAACATCACTATCTCAAGAGCCAGTTGTTCCGAGGCACCTGCTACAAGGCGCAGGGCTGGAGATTGTTAGGTGAGGCCAAAGGGCAC
>NZ_JBIKBQ010000156.1:0-6921 GCF_058122085.1 Luteolibacter sp.
AGCGCGAAAGAGCAATCCGAGCTTGCTGGGGAGATCAAGTTCTCGTATCAAATGTCCATCAGCCAGCCCGCTGAGATTTTAACAATTTAACGGAAAGAAAAATTTCCCCACGAAAAAGCCCGCATCAAACTCAAATCACTCTATCCAACAATTTGAATTTTACGAGACACTAGAACCATCCCGTCTGAGCCCAAGCGATCAGGACGCACTGCGCAGCCTGCTGGACGCGCTGCACGGTCCCAGCCATCCCACCAACGCGACGATCACTGTAGGAAACAGGCCGATTTCACTCCCGACCCTCGCACTGGGACTCGTCACCGAGCTGGTGGAACACCTTGCCGCAGGCCGCTCTGTCACGGTCCTAAGCGGCGAGGAAGAGATTTCGCCACGGGAAGCGGCGGAGTTGCTAGGGGTTTCCCGGCCCTTCGCCTCTAAGCTGTTCGATGAGGGGAGGATTCCTAGCGGCCGCGTGGGCACCCACCGTCGGGCCTTCGTCAAGGACGTGCTCGCCTACCGGGAGCACCAGCACGCCGCACGACTCGCCGCACTGGACGAACTCGCAGCGGAAGGCCAACGACTCAACTTGGGATACTGAAGCAGCATGATTTCCCCCGTTGTCGTCCTTGATGCCTGCACTCTCTACCCGGCGGCATTGCGCGACGTTCTGATGCGGCTGGCGCTTCACCAACTCATTCTCGCCCGCTGGACGGATGCCGTTCACGACGAGTGGATCGAGGCGGTGCTCCGCGACCGGTCGGATCTCACCCGTGAGCGACTCCAACGGACCCGTGAGCTGATGGATCTCCATGCGGAGGGCAGCCTGGTCACCGGTTACGAGTGGAGGATGCAAGACCTCGAACTCCCCGATGTGGACGACCGCCATGTGCCGGCCGCCGCCATCGAAGCCGAGGCTGGCATCATCCTCACATGGAACTTGAGGGATTTCCCCGAAGCCGTGCTCGCCAGTCATGGCCTCCGTGCGGCAACCCCGGACGAGTTGCTCGCCGGACTCATCAAAGAGCACCGGAAAGGGATGATTGCTGTGTTGCGCGAGGCTCGCCTCAGCTTGAAACAGCCGCCGCTTACCGCCGCCGAATATCTCGCAACCCTGCGCAACCAAGGTCTCACGCAAACCTGTGCCCTGCTGGAACACTGCCTCCTCGAACTCTGACGTCGCCATGCTCAACCCCATTCTTTTCACGGAACGCGCCGAGTATGCCGAAGCGTGGCCCTTGTGTGGAGGAAAGCAGTAAACCCGGAAAACAATGAGCTGGATCATGGTCGATATTGAAGCCGACGGGCCGATTCCCGGCGACTACTCAATGGTTTCCTTCGGTGCCGTGGTGGTCGAGCCGGGGTTGGAGCGGACGTTCTACGGCGAGCTGCGGCCGATTTCGGAAGCGTTTGTGCCTGAGGCGCTGGCTGTGAGTGGTTTCAGCCGTGAGCAGACGCTGGCGTTTCCGGAACCGGAAGAAGTGATGCGGCGGTTTGCCGCGTGGGTTGCAGAGGTGGGTGCCGGGCGGCCGATGTTCGTTTCCGACAACAACGGATTCGACTGGCAGTTCATCAACTGGTATTTCCACCACTTCACCGGAGCCAATCCATTCGGCTTCTCATCCACGAACCTCGGCAGCCTCTACAAGGGCCTGGTGGGCGACATGACCAAAAACTTCAAGCACCTGCGGAAAACCCGCCACACGCACCACCCGGTTGATGACGCCAAGGGAAACGCCGAGGCGCTGCTGGCGATGAGGGATGACATGGAACTGAAGATTCGACTGTCATGAGTGAATCCTGTTGGTCGGTTTATATCATACGCTGCGGCGACGGCTCGCTCTACACGGGGATCGCAACCGATGTGGAGAGGCGTTTCGGGGAGCACGTTTCGCAAGGGCCGAAGGCGGCAAAGTATCTGCGCGGACGGCTGCCGCTTGAGATCGTCTATCGAAAGGAAATCGGCAGCCGCTCCGAGGCGAGCAAGGAAGAGCTGAGGATCAAGCGGATGGAGGTGAAGAGGAAGGTGGGGCTTGTGAATGGCGGTTGATTGCGGCTAGCCAGCCGACCCACATTGCCGGGATGCCGGCGGCGGCGAGAAGTGCGCTGACATCGTCTCTGCGGTGGCAGTTGCGTGGCGACCCCGTTGACGCTCAGTCCCGCAAACACCACTCCGCCAACGCACCAAGCGCAATCCCCAAGGCATACGCCAACAAGTCCGGCCAGTTGAAGGTGTTTCCCAGCACCAGTCGTCCGGGCAGCGTCGCGCGGATCGCGTCAATCCACGGCGCGTGGTAAAGCTGTGAAAACTCCACACCCCACGCGAACGTAAGGGCCAGCAGGGCGATCAACAACGTCGATGCACGAGGGAACAGGAAACCGAAGCCCACGAACACCATCAGCGCCCACAACGCATCGCCACCGTATTTCGAAATGACCGGCGGCAGGGGAATGGTGCCGGAGCGCCACAGCAGGCCGCATGCGATCACGGCGACTGCGAGCAACGCATACAGCACGCGGTTCCGCGAGGAAGACGGTGGGTAGTTCCGGGCGGGCCGGATGTGAAGGCGGTGCTGCATGGGGCGGGCGGACGTTGTAGCGGTGTTTCTGATTTTCAGGCAAGTTGGATGAGTGCGTTTCCTCAATCCTGCTCCAACTCCAGATCCGGGATGTGGGTGAAGCTGATGCGCATGGGTGCGGTCTCGCGGTTGTCCTGGACGCTGCCGAAATACACCACCTTGCGGCCGTAGCGGGCGCGCAGCTTGTCGATGGTCTCGTCCAAACGCCGCTGCTTTTCCGTATCGAACGAAGCCATGGAGTCGGCGACCGTCTGGAAGAGTGACGGCGTGTGATTAGACCGCTCACAAAACCGGGTGAGCACCACGCCGACTTGCAGCAGTTGGCAGCGTGGTTCAGGACGATCACGCCACAAGCGGTCGAGCAGCCGCATGAAGAGTAACGTGGAGTCAGTTTCCTCCGTCCGCGCCTCGGCTGCCCATGACACGCCGCGCAGAAACGCCACCTGCATGGTGAGCGACCCGGCGAGCAGGCCGTGGGAACGGAGCCGCTCGCACGCCTTGTGCAGCAGCTTGCAGAGGATCGGCCATGCCTTGTCCGGGTGTCGGCAATCCGGCGGCAGCACATGGCTGTGGCCGATGGTTTTGCGGGCTGATACCAGGTCTGGAATTTCATCGCCGCGCAACAGGTGCCACAGCCGCTCACCCATCACGCCGCCCCACACATGCCGCAGCGTTGGTTTGGAGGCAGCGCAGAGTTCGGCCGCCGTGTAGATGCCGCCGGCATGCAGGCGCGTCTCCATGCTGCGGGCGATGCCGGTGAAGTCCCGGAGCTTGAGCGGGTGCAGGACCTGCGGCAGATCGTGATGCTCGATGATGAACAGACCGTCTGGCTTGCGCATCTTGCTGGCCATCTTCGCCAGATACTTGTTTGGAGCCGCGCCGACGCTCACCTTGATGACGGGGGACACGTCGCACGCCACGGTTTCCTTGATGCGGCGGCCGATGGCTTCGACGGTCTGCGGCTCGCGCAGGTTGTAGGGCAGCCAGGCCCACATCTCGTCAATGGACAGGACGGCCTCGACGTGGATGCAGTCCTCGACCGCCGCGATGATCTGGTGGTGATAGCGGATGTATTCCGAGGGCTTGGACTCCACGATGGCAATGCCGGGACACATGATCCGGGCGTCGCTGATGCGGGTGCCGGTTTTCACGCCAAACGCCTTGGCCTCGTAACTGGCCGCGATGCAGCACGAGCTTTCCGCCATCACCGGAGCCACGCCGACCGGCCGACCGCGGAGGGCGGGATCAAGGTGTTGTTCGACCGACGCGAAGTAGGAATCGCAATCGACGAACAAGGCGGTGAGCGGCTTGGGCACGGCGGATATGGGTGCACCCGGGCGGCTGGCGGGTCAATCGGAAAGTGTTCACTTGAACTGCCTTTCTGGTGTTGGTGGCCGCGAAAATTCCTCCCGGGTGTGAGTTGTCGCCGGCCGGATTCATCCGCCACAGGGTGAAGTTGAGGAGGGCTGCAAAAGTCACCCACGCCAAGCATGGCGCGAACAGCAAGCCCGCCGTCTTGTGGACGCGGTGGAAACTCACGAGCGCGAGCAGGATGGCAATCCACCGCGCCGCATACCATGCGCCCGGCAGCGAGAACATACCAGCCAGCGGCGCACAGAACGTGACGAGGATGAAGCCCGCGAGGGCCAGGGCGCTGCGGAGTGCGGAGGGTGGTTGGTTCATGAGGGCCGTTGGCTACCGGAGATGACCATGGTGGAACCGGGCTTCCTCACCAATATATCAACTCAACCAACTCCAGCCCAGCGCCCCCACGCAGGCGATGACCAATACGATGCTTGTCCAGCCAGCCGCCCGCGACCACGGCCCCATCCGGGCTGTAGTCATGATCGATGCATCGCCCGCCAGCAGTTGCAGCGCGATCAAATGGAGCGGCAACAGCACCGCATTCACCACCTGACTCGTGTAGATCAACGGGATCAGCGGCAGCGCTGGCAGGGACACCACGCTCACCGCCGCGATGGTCAGCCCTACAAATGCCGCGTAGAACCACTGAAAATGACGCGAGTCCAGGTCCAGCGACGCCGGTTCACCGACACCCTCGGCGATCGAATAGGCCGTTGCGATCGGCACGACGGCTGCCGCCAGCAGTGCAGCACCCAGCAGGCCCGCGCCAAATAGCAAGGTCGCGAACCGGCCAGCCAGCGGTCGCAACGCCGTTGCCGCGTCAGCGGCGTTCTGGATGTGAACGCCCGCCTTGTTCAAGGTCGCCGCACAGGCCACCGCGATCGCCAGTCCGATCACGCCGGTGAGCACCGATCCAATCACCACATCCACACGCTCCCAGCGCAGCGACTCGACCGAGATCTTCTTATCCACCGCGTAGGACTGGATGAACGCCAGTCCCCACGGTGCCAGTGTCGTACCCAGTGCCGCGGAGATCGCGACCCATCCCGCCGCATTCACCGGCATGTGTGGGGTCGCCGAGTGGTGCCACACCGCACCCCAATCCGGCGCGGCCAGCACGCCGTCGATGATGTAGAGCGCCAGTGTTGCCGAGATGACAAGCAGCACGCGCTCCACCCGGTGAAACGAGCCCAGCACCACCACCAGTGAAATCAGCAGGCCCGCGATCGGCGCGCTGATCCACGACGGAATGCCGACCAGCCCCGCCGCCGCCGAGATGCCCGCATACTCGGCGCAGATCGTTCCGAAGTTGGCAAACAATAGCCCGCCGACCGCAAAGTAGCCCGCACCAAGACCCCATTTCTCGCGGATGACGCCCACGAATCCCTTGCCCGTCGCCGCCCCCAGACGCACAGCCATCAAGTGAAACTGCACCAGCAGGATCGTCGAGGCAGGGATGATCCATAGCAACCGGTAGCCGAAGTCCGCGCCAAGCACCGAATAGGTTGTGATGCCCGCCGGATCATCGTCAGACAAGCCGGCCAGCAGCCCCGGTCCCAGAACCGCCAGAAATGCCACCCAGGTCCCGCGCCCCGCCTTTTTCATCCGGCCAAACGTCAGTCCGATTCCACGCCGGTGGTGCGCCACGGCATGCGGTGGCGAAGCTCTCTTCTTCTGCTTCTTTCGGGCCGTGTGCCACACCTTGTGCATCGCGGTATGATTCACCGGTTTGCTCATGACCTCAGGATGACCCATGCACGGCAACTTTGCCAGCCAATCGTTCTTCATCGAAGTTACCCAGTTCATCAAATGTTGATCCCGCGAGAGCCATGCGCGCTTGAGTTTGAACCGGAGTTCCTGATTTCGTCTCCCGCATGCTGATTCCATCCGATACCTCAGAAGATTTACGTCCCCTCGTAACGGCGACCACCATCGCGGAAGTTTGTTCCGTGACCACACGGGCGATTTCGCTTTGGGCGCAGAATGGCCTGATTCCATGCATCCGCATTGGGAAGAAGACCGTTCGCTTCGTTCCCGGGCATGTGGAAATGGCACTCGGCTTGCCGCATGGAATCATTCGTCCGCAAATGCCGAAAAAGAAAATCCAGCCGCTTGACCGGCAGTTAGGACGGAAATGGCGTTGAAATTTTAGCGGCGATTGGCTGGGGTGCCCAACCGGGTAATCAGGCCACTTTGAGTTTCGGAGCCGGAAGGACTTCCCTCTGGATCTGGGCACCTTTGTCGGCGACTGCGCGGAATCGCCATGTCCCTGGCTGCCTTGGCTGCTGGAATTTCGCGAGCTTCCAGTTCATCGTGAATGAGGCCGGCGGCGGGGTTGGTGCGGAGTTTCATTGGATTGGCGGGTGCCTTCGGTTTCAGCGAGGGAATCTGGCGATCGTACTCACCATGGCTTTTTGTCCCGGCTGGCTATTGGTTAAACGATCTCACCTCCGGGCTAGATGTTCTTTTCCGGAAAGGCGTATTTGTTCCAACGGTCGAGACGTTCGGTGGCATGTTCGGCACGATGAGCGGTGCGAACGGCGTTCGCCCGCGCTGGGCGCAGATGCTGCCCGCCTTCCTCAAGCCGCTGGGCTACCGCTCCTATCATTCCGGCAAGTGGCACATGGACGGCGACCGCCTGCCCGCCGGGTTCGACCACTCCTATTCGCTAGAGGACCCCAACCGCTTCTTCTCGCCGCAAAGCCATTTCGAGGACGATGTCCAACTGCCGCCTGTCGATCCGGGCAGCGGCTATTACTCGACGAGGTTCATCGCGGATCACGCCATCAAATGCCTGAAGGAACACGCGGGGAAATTTCCTGACAAGCCGTTTTTCGAATACCTCGCGTTCACCGCCACGGCATTTTCTTTTTGAATGAAATCCCCCCAGCGCATCCCGATTCTAAGAAAATCCTAGACAAGGCATCCCATTTCGTCTCTGTTTGGCTCGCATGAAAGCCATACTCGACGACAACACGATGGC
>NZ_JBIKBQ010000157.1:0-6854 GCF_058122085.1 Luteolibacter sp.
ATCCAGAGCCGGAACATCCGGTCGCTGACGCGACTGTTGCGCAGCACAATGTCGTAACCCGCACCGACTAACAATAAATGGATGGCGTTGAGACGCCGGAACACCTTGTTGTCACATCCACAATCCAATGCAACTTCGAGTTCTTCGAGCGTGCAAGTATCGGGATTAGGGAGCTGGTGAGGGCGAGCGATTCGAGAGTGTCGAGTGATTCAAACAGTCGTACCAGTCTTTCGTGAGAGTTTCGGAAATTATTTTTGGCAAAGGGTCTACCGTTTCGCCATGAGCCGGACTTTTCCCGTGCCGGATTTGCCGCGTGACAACCCACTCATCGAAGAACGCGTCGCGCTTGGCGAGAAGCTCTTCCACGACACCGCCATCTCGCGCGATGGCAGCGTCTCCTGCGCGTCCTGCCATCACGCGGACTCCGCCTTCACCGACCGCCTCCCGCTGATCATCGGCATCGACGGCAAAATGGGCGATCGCAACTCCATGCCACTTTTCAATCTCGCCTGGAAACGCGAGTTCTTCTGGGATGGCTGCGCGCCATCGCTGCGCGAGCAAGTCCTCATGCCGATCGCGGATCACCGCGAAATGGACGAGTCGCTGGAGAACGTCAGCAAGAAGCTAACAAAATCACCCTGCTACGCCCGCCTGTTCGGTGCCGCCTTCCGGTCGGAAGGCATCACTGCGGAAAAAATCGCCCTCGCCCTCGAACAATTCCTGCTCACCCTCAGCGCCCGCGACGCGAAATTCGACCAAGCCATCAGTGGTAAAACCAAGCTCACCGAACAGGAAACCCGCGGTTTCGAGCTCTTCATGACCGAATACGAACCGCGCACCGGACAGTTCGGGGCCGATTGTTTTCACTGCCACGGAGGCGCCCTTTTCAGCGACCATCAATTCCACAACAACGGCCTTTCCGGCGACGACCGCGGCCGCGCGAAAGTCACCGGGTCCGCCGCCGATCACGGCAAATTCGCAACTCCGAGCCTGCGCAACATCGCCCTCACCGCTCCCTACATGCACGACGGCCGCTTCGCCACGCTAGAAGAAGTCGTCGAGCATTACAGCAGCGGCGTCCAGCGCAGCCCGACCCTCGATCCGAACCTGGCGAAGCATCCGGCAAACGGCCTGAACCTCGCCACCGCCGACAAGGCCGCTCTAGTCGCTTTCCTCAAAACCCTAACGTCGGCAGAATCCCCCGCCCCATGAAATTCCTCCTCTTTCTCGCAATGACCGCGGCCGCCACGGCGGGAAACAACGTCCTGCTCATCATCGCGGACGACTACGGCGTGGATGCCCAGTCACTTTACAATCCCGGCGGAACCACCGCGCCCACGCCGAACATCAACTCGCTCGCCGCCAGCGGTGTCCGCTTCACCCAAGCCTATGCCTGCCCGGTTTGCTCCCCCACGCGAGCCACCATTCTGACGGGCCGGCTCGGTTTCCGCACCGGGGTCGGCGACGTGGCTTCAGCGGCAAGCTCGCTCACCAGCGCCGAACTGACCTTGCCGGAAGTCATCACCCAAAACGACAATCTCAGCATCGCGGCAGCTTCATTTGGCAAATGGCATCTCAGCAACGGCACGCCGGCCGCTATCAGAACTTTTCCCAACACTATCGGTGGCTGGCCTCACTATGCGGGCGCCACCTCCGGCGCGCTAACCGACTATTCCAATTGGACCAAGACCACCAACGGCGTCAACACCACCAGCACCGCCTATGCCACCACCGACGTGGTGAACGACGCCGTCACGTGGATCAACGCGCGCAACACCGCCGGGCAGAAATGGCTCGCATGGGTCGCCTTCAACGCGCCCCACTCGCCGTTCCACGTTCCCCCGGTGAACCTTCACAGCTACGGGGCGAATCCCCCCACCAACTCGCTCAAATACCGCGCCGCCATCGAGGCGATGGATACGGAAATCGGCCGCTTGCTACTATCCATCAATCCCGCCACCACCGACATCATCTTCATCGGTGACAATGGCACGCCCGGCCAAGTCATCCAAGCGCCTTACGACAGCACCCACGCCAAAGACACGCTTTACGAAGGCGGCACGCGCGTGCCCTTCATCATCAAGGGTCCCAGCGTGAACTCCGGCGGACGAACCGATTCGTCACTGATCCACGTCGTCGATCTTTTCATTACCATGCTGGAACTCGCCGGCGTCCCGCGGCCCGCCACGGTGACGCTCGATTCCAAAAGCCTGCTACCCATCCTCGCCAACCAAGGCGACACCTCCCGCACCCGCCTCTACGTCGAGCAGTTCGACCAAGCCGCCCCCACCACCGGCGGCCGCGCCATCCGCGACGACCGCTACAAGCTCATCCGTTTCAATACCGGCATCGATCAATTCCACGACATTTTAACTGACCCGTCGGAAACCACCAACCTCCTCGCCAGCGGCATCGCCTCCATGAGCGCCACCCATCAGACCTACTATCACCGCCTCCGCTTCAATCTCGGCAGCTACACCACCGCCGCCGCGGCCTCCCCGCTCGGCCACGCCGCGAACACCAACGGATTCGCCCTCACCGTTCCGGAAAACCCCGCCGCCACCCAGACGATGTGGCAAAGCATCGACCTGGATTTCTGGCAGCCCGTCAGTGGCGCCAGCCGCAGCGCGAGCAACGGGATACTCACCTTCAGCGCTCCCCCGCCGCTGCCGGAAAAATGCTTCTACAGCGTCCTGAACGAGTAGTCGTTCGCAGACGGCGTCAATCCCAGAACCCGTGGATCTTGTCGATTTCCCGGCGGTCGCGCTTCGTCGGCCGCCCCTTGGCCGCCTCCTGTTTCGCGATCTGCCAGAGTTTCAAGGCCTCGTAGATTTCCGGCTTCGTCAGATCCTCGTAACACGCCTGCGCCTCGGGAGCTCCCACCCGCTTGACGATCACCGCCTTCACCGAGATCTGCCGCACTCCCGGCCCTTCCACGAAGGGGACTTCCAACAGATCTCCCGGCTGCACCGGCGAGGCCGGCTTGAGCGGGTGGCCGTTGCGCTTGAGCTTGCCGGTCGCGCACGCGTCCCCCGCCAGCCCGCGGGTTTTGAAAAACCGGGTGGACCACAGCCATAGATCGGCACGGACGGATTCGGACACGGCGGGAAATTGCCGCAAATCCGGGAAACACGCAACCCCCGTCGCTCCGCCACCTTCAGCTTTCCTCCGGATCGCGGCTGTTCGGATAGAGGTGGTTCAGGATTTCGCGGAGCTGGGATTCCATCAGCGCCTGGATGGCATCGAGCTCGCTGGCGGCGAGGGCGGCCGAAATTTCCTTGCGGTGATTTGCGGTCCAGTCGTCGATGAATTTCTGCCACTGCGCGGGCCACGCGGAGGGGATCGGCTCCTCCCAGCGGCCTTGGCCGCGGCCGACGTGGGCGATCATGAGGTAGCGCAGGGCGGAGGCCTGCCATTCGTCTAGCAGGAATTTCTCGCTCCATTGCAGGCGGTTCACGCCGTCGTCGCCCTTCATTTTTTGATAACCGTAACCCAGCGCGTAGGCGGCGAGGCCGCCGATGAACGCGCCGGCCACGGTGCCCCCGCCGAAGCTGAGGCCGCCGGCGTGGACGTCCGCGATGAGTCCGCCGATCACGCCGGAGCCGATACCGCCGAGGATGGCCCACACTTCCGGCGGAGCGTCGGGGTCGCGGGCGCGGAGGCCGTCCACCATCGATTCCACGCGGTCGCGAGGCACGCCTTCCAAGCCGTGCGCGGCGAGCAGTTGGACCATCGTCTGGTGGCTGCGCTCGACGAGCGACGCGGTGAGCGCGGCGCGGGCGCGCTCGTTTTGCGGAGTGGGCTTGCGGGTGGCGAGGGCGACCGCTTGTTCCACGAGCGATTCCTTTTCCACCACCGCGCGGTCGGTGGCGGTGGCGGCGAGGGCCTTGGCGAGCAGGTGGATCGTGTTCGTGAAAACCGCGTCGTGGTGGACTTGTTTCCACGAGGAAACGAGGCGCTCGAAGTGCGGGCGATTTTCATCCGTTAGCAGCGGGGCGATGCGCTGGAAGAGCAGGGATTCCTGCACCCAGCAACGCATCCAGCCGTCGAGCGGCATGGCGTCGCGGACGAAGGGGAATTCCGCGAGGGCGTCGCGCCAGCCTTGGACGAGCACGCGGTCGCGCTTGTCGTCGGGCAGGCCGGTTTGATTGAGGAGCAGGAAAACGGGCTTGCCGATGCAGCCGAGAATTTCCATTTCCGCGCGCACTTCCGGGCTGCCGGCGGGGTCGGCCTGGGCGTCGAGCAGATAGAGCACGACGTCGGCGTCGTTTTTCGCGTTGAGCAGGCATTGCTGGCTGCACCAGAGCGGCCGGTCGGCCCACCGGTCAAAGGTGCCTAGCAGCCAGGCGACGATGCCGGTGCGCCGCAGCCGCTGTTTGAGACGCACCGAATCGCCGAAGCCGGGCAAGTCCCATAACACCACCTCCGCCTGCTCGTCCTTGGCCATGACGTGGCCGTCCGCGATGTCGGTGACGTGCGGCCGGTCATCGACCACGCCGATGTCGCGGCGCAGCAGCGTGCGGGCGAGCGTGGTTTTGCCGAGGTTCGTGTGGCCTGCCAGACTGATTGCGATGCGTTGCATGAGATTGGGGAGGTTAGAAAATTCATTCGATCCGGCGCAAGAAGTCGGGCGGCGCGAGGGAAGGGTCCACGGTCGCGCCGTCTTGCAGCGGGAGGAGCGAAAATTTCCGGGCTTGCGCGAGTTCGGACCAGGCGCTGATGCGGGCATCGAGGCGGCGGGCGGCGAACTTCGCGCATTCGAGAGCGACGAGCAGGCCGCCGGGTTCGTCGGAAAACCGCGCCCACACGGATTCTAGCAACACGCCGTGCACTTCGCTTTCCGGAGTGGCGTGCGCGTCGAAGACCAGCAGCGCGCCGCCGCAATCCGCGGCACGCGACCAGAGACCGTCCCAGACCGCGTCCTCGTCGCCATAGGCCGCGCACGGCATCCAACAGGCGCGGGCGTTTTGCCCCCATGCTTCGCGGACGAGGCGCTCGACGGCGTCATGCCAGGGGCCGGCTGTGATGGTGACGGGGGTTTTGAAACCGAAGGGCAGCACGGCGATTCCGAGATTGGCGCCTTGTTTGGCGAGGGCGAGCGTCCGGCGCAGGTAGGGATCCTTGCGCGTCCAAGGCGGCGGCGTGGCGCGGTTGCGGGCGGAACGGATGCCGGAAACCATGGCGAGAACCAGACGTGGCAGGACGATCCACCCGCACAGCGTGACCGCGTAAAGATGAATCCACGGCCCGGCGGGAACGCCCTCGCGGGAGGCCGTGCGCCGCAGCAACTCCCATGCCTCGTTAGACACTGGCAGCGTGATGCCGGTGATCCGCGAGGCGGGGCCGAGGAGCATTTCCAGAAAGGCGCTCACCCCGCGCGCGTCGAGCCAGGTGCTTTCCCAGCCGGCGAGATAGCCGGTGAAGAGGCCGCGGAAATAGACGGCGGCGAGCAGGCCGAGCGTGAAGCAGGCGCTGCCGGCGTGAAACCACGAGATGATGGCGGGCGCGCACCAGGATCGCGTCCACGCGGCGACCGCGCGGGCGTAGGCTTCGGCGGGTTTGTTAGCAGGGTGCTTGCCGGCCATCGCGCCTTGGATGCGGTCGGCGAGGGCGGCGATGATCCCGCGCTTGGATGTTTCCCCCGGTTGGTGAAAACGCTCCGCGACTAGCAGGATGTAAACGATCGTGTTCCAAATCAGAACCAGCAGAAACGGCCCGGCGAGCAGATCGAACGAGTGCGAAAGTCCCGCGCCGTGAGACGCCCAGCCGATGACGAGGGCCGCCACACACAAGCCGATGCCCGGCCATTTTAAATCCCGGATCGCGGGGACGGGGCCGACCACTGCCAGCGCGCGATCCCGCAGCAGGCCGGCGCGGATAGAGAGAAATTGCCTCAAGCCGGAGTCTAGCGGAGCGCTTTCGGCGGCGGGCTCCGGTTCGCCGGCGAGGGCGATCGCCCGGCGGGTCGCCTGCTCGCGCTCGGTCCATGGGACCCACTCGCCGCGCGGGTCGGTTTCCTCGGCGGCGCGGACGAGCAGGATTTGGAGAATGGAC
Organism: Luteolibacter sp.; assembly: GCF_058122085.1. Lineage (NCBI taxonomy): Bacteria > Pseudomonadati > Verrucomicrobiota > Verrucomicrobiia > Verrucomicrobiales > Verrucomicrobiaceae > Luteolibacter > Luteolibacter sp. The sequence continues at coordinate 6,055 of NZ_JBIKBQ010000157.1, forward strand.
TCGGGTTTCACGGCTGGGCACAGACTACATGACGGACCGCCACTGCAAACACCGGAAAATCACTTCGGCGAGGGATCTCGCCAATCCTTAATGGCATCGGGCTGAAGTCCTCGACTACATTTCAAAACGGCGCCTCACCCGCCGGTTCCCGAGCTGCGTGGCTGTGGCGTCTGCCCCAGATCGTCCAAGGAGCGTCTCGCTCTCGGAAGGAATCCACACCGTGGCTCCTACATTCTTGGAAACGCTTACGCCGCTCACCGCGCCGTTGAGCGTGTAGGTTCCGTCCTCGGTGATGGCGCTTTTCATGGGGCTTCCGCGCCGGATGTCGATGAATTCCGCCCCCCGAAATCCGGCGAATCCTGTGAGACAGGCAAGAATGCCTGGGTCACGCGCCACCGAGAATGCGCGCCTGGTCGAAATCATAAGCCGTCAACTCGAGCACGACGCGCTCGCCCGTGGCAAAGCCGGCTTTCGCCTCGGTCAGCGGCTTCGAGAGATGGGCGAGGATTTTTTTCCCGTTCGGCAAGGCCACCCGGTAGAGGACGGGGTTGAGGTTTTCCAAAACTTCTCCGACGGCGTGAATCGTGGCATCTGGCATGGCGTGCGGGAGTCTCAGCCGGAAACCCGCTTGCCGACAAGCCCCGCCCGTGCCAAATTTCACGGCCGATTCCGAGGATGGATGATGACCTTGCTTGACGGAAAGCTCAGGAAGACCATCATCCCGCCCGACGCATCAATCCCAAACAGCCTCTCCTCCGCACCACCATGAACCTTCGTTTTCTCACCGGATTTGCCGCACT
>NZ_JBIKBQ010000158.1:0-6809 GCF_058122085.1 Luteolibacter sp.
CGCAGCGGCTACCTCGACGTCGTCCTGAAATACTACGAAAACGAAATTCTCCCGGATTCCGCGTCCGCCTTCAAATCCTCCGCCGGCGACAACAAACCGTTCGCGGAAATCGTCCTCCTCACCGACGTTGCCTACTTCGAATGGCGCGTTCTCGACGGCCGCTCGATGGAGTGGCAATTCGACTGGGAAATGCAGGGCCGCCTGCCGCTGCAAATCGAACTCACCCTCGCCATCGGCGCCAAGGGCGAGGAAATCCGCCAGATTTTCTGGGTCCCGCCGAAGCAAAACCCGGAAGTTGTGATGCGCCAAATGCAGCAAGGCGGCGGCGCTCCTGCCGGCGGCGGCGGAAATGGCGCGAACGGAGGCATCCCGCCCATCCAGATCGATCCCGGCGGAATTCCCGGCGGCGGCGCGCAACCTCCTCAGTTTCAGGTTCCCCAGCAATGATCCCCTCCCCCGTCAGCACCCGCAGACCTCGCGGCGCCGCGCTCATGGCGGTGCTCTGGCTGATCGCGATTCTCTCGATGGCCTGCATGGCCACGCTGCGGGTGATCTCGTTCGACATGGAGCTCGCCTCCGCCAAGGTCCACGGCTCGCGCGCCCGCCAAGTCGCGGAAATGGGCATCGCCGTCGGCTCCAATCCCGTCGTCAAGCGCTCCGACCCGCTCCTCCGCTACAACAACGGCGAAACCGGCGAGAGCTACGAAGTCAAAGTCACCTCCGAAGGCGGCCGCTTCAATATCAACGCCCTCATCCTTCAAGACGACAAAGCCTTGCTCAAATCCATGTTCATCGACTGGGGACTCGAACTCGAAGACGCCCAGGAAATCGCCGACGCGCTCGCCGACTGGGTCGACGCCAATGACGACGAACAACTCAACGGCGCGGAGAAAAAATACTACGAGAGCGTGGGCCGCATCAACCAGCCCTTCAACCGGCCGTTTTACGACGTCGATGAAGTCAGCCTCGTCCGCGGCATGGATCTCGTCGAGGCGGTCCGCCCGGATTGGCGGAACTGGTTCACGATCTGGAGCGGCGGCCCGCTCGATCTCAATGAAGCGCCCGCCGAGCTGATCGCCGCCGCCGCCGAGATTACCGCGGACCAGGCCGACATTATCCCCGAAACCGTCCGCGGCACCGACGGCCAGCGCGACACCATCGACGACGTTCCTTTTCAAAATGCCGCCGCCGCGCTTGATCTTTTGGGAATAGATATAAATGGTCGCCCCGACATTTCCAAACGCTTCACCGTGAACGACACCACCACCCGCATCGAGAGCATCGGCTTCGCGGAGGGTGCCAAACGCAAGATCACCGCCATTGTCCGCAACCGCACCGGGAAACCGGCCCTCCTCGAACGCACTGAAGAAATCATCCCGTGAGCAAAACCACTGACAACGTGCTTCTCGTCCCCGGCGAATCCGGTTGGGAAATCTGGACCGGCCAAACCACCGGCGCGGCCTTCACCCTCCACGCGGCCACCTCCGTCGAGCGCGCCTCTGATCTCACCGACCTCCCCGGCGGCGATCTCCTGCTGCTTTTCCCGGTGAAATCCATCACTGCCATCCCGATGCTCGTCTCCAGCGATGACGACGCGCTGTTCCCCGACCTCGCCGCGCTCCATGCCGAGCGCCTCGGCCTCCGCCCGGACCCGATGGCCGGCCAGCTCACCGACCTGTTCGTCATCGCCCGCGAAGCGGAAAACACCGCCCTCGTCTCCATCCAGCTGCGCGCTCCCGGCGAAGGCGAAATGCCGCCTCGCGGGCCGAAAAGCTTCGATATTTCCGCTCGCGCCTACCCGCTCACCGGCGATGCGCTCGCCGTCTGGAAAGAATTCGGCCGCTGGGTGTTCGCCCTCTCGCATCAGGGAAACCTCGTTTATTGCCAAGCCACTTCCGGCACTTCCGCCGAGCCCGACGAGGCCCTCGCCCGGGAAATCCGCCTCGCGCTCATCCAGCTTTCGATGCAAGGCCTTGAGATCGAGCCCGCCCGCGTCGCTTTGTGGACGAGTTCGGAAAATCCCAACGCCGCCGCCCTCGCCGCCGCCTTCAGGGCTCCGGTCGAAATTTCGCCCCGCCCGGCACCCGCCTTGCCGGTTCCGCTGAGCAAACTCCTGCCGGCCGACGTCCGCGCCGCCCGCCGCGAGGCCCAGCGCCGCCAGACCATCATCCTCGGAGCCGCCGCCGTCGCCCTGATCTACCTCGGCATCATCGGCTGGTTCGGCTACGGCTTGTGGAAGGACAGCTCGGAAACCCAAAACCTCCTCCAACAAGCCGCCGAAGCCGCTCCCGAAGGCGAGGCCTACGCCGCCCACATCGCCAAGTGGGACGAACTCGCCCAAGCGATCGACCTGGCGAACTCGCCGGTCGATATCCTCAACCGCATTTCCGCCTGCATTCCGCCCAACAGCGGCCTCCGCCTCAAAACCGCCGACATCAGCGCCACCGAAATCAAGCTCATCGGCGAGGCCCCGCAGCTCCAGGCCGTCAACACCTTCAGCCTCAACCTTGGTAAAAACACCGACCTTGCCAATTTCAAGTGGCAGACTCCCGAGCCCAACCAATCCACCCGCGGTTGGGAGTTCGTCTTCAGCGCCGAAGTTCCCTCCGCGCAGCCTTGATTTCACCGACAAAATCCCGCCGCTCCGGCATTAACCGCTCAACAGCCCGTCCATTTTTCTCTTCCTCTCCATGTCCGTCCGCGAAAAAAAACTGATCATCTTCTTCGCCATCGCGGGATTTGCGATTCTCAATCTGCTCGTTTTCAACTTCGCCACCGCCAAGCGCCAGGAGGTCAACACCCGGCGTGACCAAGCCCAACAAAAGCTCGCCACCGCCGAGATGTTCCGCGAAAGCAACGCGCAAGTGACCGACCAGATGGCTTGGCTGGCCGAGCACGAACCCCAGCCCGCCGCCAACCAAGACGTCCAGACCAAGCTCCAGCAGCTCGCCGAGAGCCAGGCCAAGGCCACCGGCCTCACCATCAAAACCCAAAAGCCCCTTCCCACCGATTCCACCGAGGGCCGCCATTTCCACCGCGCGAAAATCCAGATCACCGTGACCGGCACCGAGCAGGCGCTCTATCAATGGTTCGACAAGCTCAACATGCCCGACCAATTCCGCATCGCCTCGCAAATCCGGCTCACGCCCAACCAAACCGACGACACCCAGATCGACTGCACCGCCACCATCGAGCAATGGTTCGTCCCTGCCACCACTTAACCCGCGCGCATTTTGAAATTTCCGGTCTCCCATTCCGTCCTCCTGCTCCTCGCCCTCACCGGCCTGGCCGAGGCGGCTTTGCCTAAAAAAGCGCCCATCAGCCGCTACACCAGCTTGTGGACCAATTCCCCGTTCACCTCCAAGCCGCCGCCGCCCGAGGCCGGCCCGGAGAACAATCCGCTCGATGACTACGCGCTCATCGGCGTTTCCCCCATCACCGGCAGCAACCGCTACCGCGTGACGCTCATTAACAAGAAAAAGCCCGACGAGCGCATCACCGTCGATTCCGACAAAACCGTCAGCGGTTTCAAAATCCTCGGCGTCACCCGCAAGCCCGGCGACCCGCTTGGCACCGTCGTCCGCATGTCCTCCGGCTCGATGACCGGCACCGTCAGCTTCGACGAGAAACTCCTCACGGTTGCCACCGCCAAAGCCCCGCCGCAAGCCGCGCCGCCCCAAGTGCCCGGCCAGCCCCCTCAACCCGTTCCACCCGGCCAAGCCCAACCGCTGCGCCAACCGCGCCCTCGCGTCGTCCCGCCACCCGCTCCCAAAGCCGGTGCCCCGGCGCAACCTGGCCAGCCCCAACCCGCCCAGCCCGTGCCTCACACCAGCCAGCGGCCGACACGCCGCGGTAATTAATTCTCCAATCTGAAATTCCCACTTTTCTCCATGTCCGTCACACGCTCCATCGCCCTCCTTCTTCTCGGCCTCGCCTCCGTATTCGGTCAAGCACCCGCCCCGGTCGCTCCTCCCGGAGTTCCTGTTCCCGGCGTCGTTCCGCCCGCCCCGGCTGGTGCGCCCGCCGCGAACCAGCCCGCCCCGAACCCCGGCGTGCCTTTGGGTCAGACCAAAATCATCGACGACATCAACGAGCCGAAACTCAGCGGCAACGCCCTTTCCGGACTTTACCGGACCTACACCGGCCGCCGCGTCATCGTCTCCGCCGCCGCCTCCGTCGCCGAGTTTTCCTTCGTCCAGGAAGCCACGCCGCAAGACCCGCTGACCTTCGCCGAGGCCGCCGAGCTCCTCAAAAAAGCCGCCACCATCGAAGGCTTCGTCTTCGTCCCCGACGCGGAAAACCCCAATCTCGACATCCTCACCCACACCAGCGGCATCCGCCCCACCAACCGCGGCGTCTCCGTCTATAACGAAAACGACACGCTGCCCGAGGGCGACGCCGTCATTTCCTATGTCATGACGCTCAGCTACATCAAGCCCGCCGAGGCCGTCAACACCTTCACCCAGATCATCGGCCAGTTCGGTGCCTACGGCTCCATCGCCGCCGTCGCCAACGCTTCCGCCGTCGTCATCACCGAAAACACCTCGCTCATCCGCAAGCTCATCGACCTCAAAAAGGAAATCGACAAGCCCGGCTCCGTCCAAGGCACCCGTTTCATCAAGGTCCAGTTCGCCGACGTCACCGAGATCGCCGAAACCCTCACCGCCCTGCTCACCGCCCAGCAATCCACCCAGAAAACCGCCGGCATCCAGCGCGCCGACGCCGCCCCAGCCGCCCCAGCCGCGCCTCCGGGAGTCATCCCGCAAACCGGCGGCTCGTCCGCTGGCGGCGCGGGCGAGGACACCCCCGTCCAGATCATCCCCGACCCGCGCACCAACCGCATCTTCGTCATGGGCCGCCCCGTTGATCTGCTGTTTGTGGAAGGCCTCGTCCGCGAGTTCGACGTGGAAACCAGCGAGAAAAACTTCCTCCGCCGCAAACTCCGCTTCCTCACCGTCTCGGATTTCCTGCCCATCGCCGGCGACGCCCTCACCCGAGCCTTCAGCGGCACAGGCGATAGCGGCGGTAGCGGCGGTAGCGGCGGTAGCGGCGGTGGCGCCTCTGGCGGCGCTCAAAGCGGCGCAAGCCGCGCTCAATCGACCGGTGGTCAAGCCTCCAGCTCAAGTCGCGGCGGCAGTCGCAGCGGCAGCAGTCGTAGCAACAGCACCGGAGCCAACTTCGGCGGCTCCTCATCCGGCGGCAGCTTCGGTGGCGGCGGATCCAGCGGCGGCTTTGGGGGTGGTGGCGGATCCGGCGGCGGAGGCCTCGGCGATCCCAGCGTCAGCTCGGCCCCCGAGTCCGTCCTCGTCGGTCGCACCCTTCTCGTCGCCGACAACATCACCAACTCCATCGTCGTCCAAGGCCCGCCGTCGGGCTTGGAAATCATCGAGCGCCTCCTCGATCAAATCGATGTGAAGCCCGACCAAGTCATGATTTCCACCGTCATCGGCCAGATGGCGCTTAATAACTCGAAGGAATCGGGAGTGAATTACCTATTCAATAGCAGCGATTTTAAACTCGGTGGCGGCGGCAATAATAGCCCCGTAATTCCCCTTCCAGAGGTGCCAGCGTTAGGAGATTACTTATTCCCCGCTTTCAATCCGGCTTCTCTCTCTGGCAGCGGTCTGCGCGCAATTGGGACCATTGGAGACCTCGGCGTTTACCTCAAGGCGCTGCAGTCCAAGACCGATTTTACAGTTCTTTCACGACCGAGCATCTTTACTTCAAATAACCAGAAAGGCACCATCTCCAGCGGCGAGCGCATCGCCATTCCCACGCAAGGCGGCACCAGCGGCGGCAATTACAACACCGGCACCAGCATCGAATATCAAGACGTCGTCCTCAGGCTTGAGGTCATCCCGCTGGTCAACTCGGATAACGAAATCACTATGCAAATTTCGCTCCTCAACGATGAGCAAAACGGAACGCAAGTTATCGCGGGGGCTGGAACCAACGGAGGTGATCTCGAGGTTCCTCGTATCACCACCCGCGAAGTGTTGACCACGGCCACCGTGCCGAACGGACAAACCATCGTCCTCGGTGGCCTGATCGTCGGGAAAAACGACAAAACTAAGAGTGGCATCCCGATCCTCAGCGACATCCCCTACCTCGGCAGACTCTTTTCCACCACAGTCGACAAAGACGACCGCAGTGAGCTGATGGTCTTCATTCAACCTTCCATCGTGAAAAGCGATCGCTCGCTCGACGCCGTCCAAGCGGACATGGATAACCGCTACAAAGTCTCCGGCAAGGCCCGCGAATTCTCCGACGGCCCCGGCGTGCTGCCGCCGGTGGACGCTATCCCCGTCTCAGACAAGGTCGGCACCCGCGCCCCTGAGCCACAGGCACCCGCCGCCGCCAGTACGCTGAAGCCTTCGATCCGCCCGGCCTTCCGCCGCTGAGATTTTTTAAATAATTCCCGTTTTTTTGAACGACTCCTTTTCCAAGGGGTCGAACGCCCTTGAAGACCGTGCGAAAGTTCGTGTTTTCATGTAAGGGTGAACAGCAGTTGTCAGCCTCATTACGGTTCGCGAATAAAATCGCGGGTGTGTTGAAGTTGTTCAGCTTGGCCGTCGGGGTGGGTGCTCCGGCGGCCTCTTTTTTGTACGTAGTTCAACCCTTTAGGGATTGGCTACGAGTGCTTGCCACAAGGAGGGGCGAAACGTGTTCGCCCTGACCATGAAGTGCCAATGTAAAGCGCTTTGCTCACCTCATTGGCTCCTCATGGTCATCGGCGGACGCATTCCGCCGCTCCTTGGGGCTCTTCGCCTTGTTTTTTCGCAACCACGGCCCCAATCCTTAAAGGCATT
>NZ_JBIKBQ010000159.1:0-6539 GCF_058122085.1 Luteolibacter sp.
AGACGTTGATGCAGGCCGCTTTCGATCTCCCAGTAGTAGCTGCCCAGCGCGCGGAGTTGGAACCGGGTGAGTCCCTGGGCGAAAGCTGCCAGGTCGCGCTGGCCCCGCGCCACTCCGGCCCGCGCCGCCTCCTCCCACTCCTCCCACTCCGCCTCCTCCCACTCCGCCTCCGTCGGTAGCCGGTAGCCGTTGCACTCCAATTGCAGTCCGGCTCGCTGTAGCCTGTCTGGTAGATGGAACCGGAGACCGTGTAGCACGGCGTCAGCCCCTCCTTCTGGCTCCGTGCGTTGCACCACTTCACCATGTCATACCAGGTGATGCTGTGAACCGGGTGGTTCGCCCCTTTCGATGCATAACCGCCATTCCCCGCCGCCAGATCCGTGTAGCCGTTGTTCAAGCCCCAAGCCCGCACCGTATCCCACGGCTCCTTGGTCACCTCGTATTTCCCCATGTAAAACGCGCTCACATACACGCTGTGCACCGGTAGCTCGCCGCTGTAGCCCACCAGCGGATTCGACTGGTCCCCCATCTGGAAACTCCCCGCCGGAATCAGCGCGAACTCGCCGGGAAGCACAGGGGCGGCATTCGGGTTCGTTCCGAGGTCGATCTCCCGCTTGTCGCTCACGCCGTCGCCATCCGTATCCTGCGCGTGCGGATTGGTGCCGGTGTTCGAGCGCGAGACATAAACACGAGTGTTCGTTTCCACGCCGTCAGAGAGTCCGTCGCCGTCGCTGTCCCAATGATTCGGATTGGTGCCACGATTCGTGGTGGAAACCCAAGTGCCGGTGTTCGTCTCGTGAACATTGGGAATTCCATCGCCATCCGCATCCAGATTCTCCGGCGTGGTGGCCTGCACCGTGAGCGTGGCAGTGTTGAAATCCACCGTCAGCCCGCCCGCCTTGGCCCGGACAAAGTAGGTGCCCGCGTGCCCGGTGTTGACGTTGTAGTGGGTGAGCGTGGCGAGATCTGCCCCGGGATCGGCTTGGTATTGTGATACCATTGATAAGTCGGATCAGATGGTCCCTCGGCGTTGCATCTAAAAGAAACCACATCGCCGGGTTCCGCAGTGCGCGGTTTGGGATGACTTTTGAAGATCAGATCACCACCCGTCGGCCAGACTTTCCATTCCTTGTCGAGCAGCGACCAACTCACTTCCGTGTTCACCCCAAGGGTCTTGAGCACCGGCTTGAACAAGGGACCGGCGGCGCCAACGGTAACGTCTGAATTGAGTTCCAGCCAGCATTCCAACCCATCCTCCGGATTTGCCGCCAGCTTGAACCCAGCCCCGATGTCCGGGGTCACCGCAAATCCAGCACTCTTCAAAAACAGCACCTCGATCTCCATTTCCAACTTCACCCCGAGCGAGTTTTCAAAGGAAAGCCCGTCAAACGAGAATGGGACGAACACGGTGAGTTTCAGGTTCACCGAATCATCGCTGGTGGAGAGCACGCGGCGGTAGAAGATTTCACTCTCCTTGGCCGGAGCCAGATTGCAGACGAGCTGACCCGCGGTGAATGCCGGTGTGCCACCCGCCTGGAAGGCGATGACAATCCGGTCGGCCAATACCTCGTGAATGCTCCAAGGCGGCGACTCGACGACCTTTTGCGGCCCTGCCGGGGCCGGTGCGAGTGCAGCGGCGGGACCGGAGACCCGCTGCCCCGCCCGCTGAGCGGTGGGCGAGCCGAAGACGAACACGTTCGCGGCGGTCTGCGGCTCGGGTTCGAGGCGAAAGCTCCAAGTGTGAGTCAGCGTGTGGCCCAGCGTGTCCGCCGCGACGAGAGTGGCACTGATCGTGGCTCCCCACGTGCCGAGGGCCCCATCTCCGGAGTCGTAGGTGATCGTGTTGCCGGAAATCGTCAGTCCCGGAGCGCCGGAAGCCATCTGCCCGGATGCCCCGACCGTCAGCCGGACGCTGGCTGGATCAATCCCCGTGGCGTCGGCCAGCACGAGGCTCAAATCCGCGAATCGCCCGACCGCAAAACCATCCACCGCCGGATATTGCGAGACAATGGTCGGCGCCTGCTCATCAATCGGTTGAATGCTGAAAACCTCCTTATCCTGCTGGGCAAGGATGCATGGTGGTTTCACCATGACTCGCAGCCTAACGATTCAAACCGCTGCCCGACAAGGTCAAAGCCCGCATATTTTGCGAGAACGCAGATTGAACCCACAAAGATCGGAATCAAACCAGGATGATTTCGATCGCTACCGGACCACCTTCCACGGCTTCAGCAGGAATGCGCGTGTCGAACGTGGCGAATCGAGCGTCGTTAGCCGCAGCGAGCGCCAGCAAATAGAAATCGGAAACTCTGGAGGGAGTGAGTGCGTTCGGTTGCAACAGAATATCGTCAACCAGTAAGGAAACCTCCTTTTCACAAGATTCAGCAGCCACATTTCGAACCAGATCACGCAAAACGTTCCGGACCCGCGCGCCCGTCCCGAGACAGTTCGGGTATTTCGGTTGGCTCGCCACTCTGATCACGCCATTGAGCACATGGGAACAAGTCATCATCCGCAAGGGAGAGCGCTTCTCATACCACCGATGCGCGGCCTCGTGATGAATATGCATCGGATCCAGCAAGGCCAACAGGGCATTCACATCCAGCAGAAAACGATTCATGGGTTTTCCTCCAATAATTCCTTCACGATCTCAGGTGTGACCGCGCGAGCACGCTTGGAAACCGGAAACAAAAGGATTCCATTGCGCTCCACAGGTGCTTGGGCTGCGGGCGTCACCGCACGCCGCAGCAGCTCGGAAACCACCACCCCCAAGGGCTTTCGCTCTTGGGCGGCCAACAATTTCGCGCTTTCCAGCACATCGTCATCTAAATTAAGAGTCGTCCTCACAAGGAAAAACATCACGCATCACGCATCACACGTCAAGTGATTAAAGAATTGCGGAAGACATGTCTCGCACTTGCGCGTCTGCAATTCTATGAGTATCGCCTCCGCTCCGGCGGGTCATCCCGCCCTTACCCCATCTCTTATGATCAAGTGGATTCTCCAAAAAATCGTCGGCAGCAAGAACCAGCGCGAAGTGCGCCGCATCCGCCCGACGGTGGCCCGCATCAATGAAATCGAGGAAGCGCTCCAGCGCGAGCCTGCCGAAAAACTCCTCGAATTCACCGAAAAATGGAAATCCCACCTCGCCCGCTACCACGCACTGGACGCCCCTGCGAAACCCTTGATCGAGCGCATGGATGACGCCGAACTCCGCGCCACCGCCGAAGCCCTCGAAGCCCGCCTAGCCCCGCTCCGCGAGGAATTCCCATCGCTGCCCGCCACCATCCTCGCCACCGCCTCCACCATCGAGACCGCCTCCACCATCGAGACCGCCAAAGCCGCGTTCCACGAAATCGAGCCCGAGTTCGGCAAATCCCGCGCCAAGTACCTTGAGAAAATCCTCCCCGAGGCCTACGCCGTCGTCAAAAACGGCGCCCGCCGCCTTTGTGGCACGGAGATCACTGTCAACGAGCGCCCGCTCGCCTGGGAGATGATCCATTTCGACGTCCAGCTCATCGGCGGCGTCGCCCTCCACCGCGGCATGATCGCGGAAATGCAGACCGGTGAGGGCAAGACCCTCGTCGCCACCCTGCCGGTCTATCTGAACGCCCTCACCGGCCTCGGCGTCCACGTCGTCACCGTCAACGACTACCTCGCCAAGCGTGACTCGGAGTGGATGGGCTCGCTCTTCCGCTTCCTCGGCCTGACGGTTGGCACCATCCAGAACCAGATGCCGCCCTGGGAACGCCGCGCCGAATACGCGTGCGACATCACCTACGGCACCAACGCCGAGTTCGGCTTCGACTACCTCCGCGACAACGGCATGGCCTCCACCAAGGACGAGCAGGTCCAGCGCGGCCACTACCTCGCCATCATCGACGAAGTGGACTCCATCCTCATCGACGAGGCGCGCACGCCGCTGATCATTTCCGGCCCGTCCACCCAGTCGTCCCACCAGTTCGACAAATACAAGCCGCTCGTCGAGCAGCTCGTCAAGAAACAGACCGAGCTCTGCAACAACCTCGCCGCCGAGGCCAAGCAACTGCTTGAAAACAACGACGCCGTCGCCGCCGGCCGCAACCTTTTCAAGGTGAAGCTCGGCCAGCCGCGCAACCGCCAGCTCATGCGCTTCATGGAAGATCCGGAAATGCGCAAGCTGTTGGAGAAATCCGAACTCTCCTTCCACCAGGACGCCCAGAAAAAGGACCTCTTCGAGCTCAAGGAAGAACTCTATTTCGTCATCGACGAAAAAGGCCACGACTCCGACCTCATGGAAATGGGCCGCGAGTTCCTCTCCCCCGGCGATCCGGAATCCTTCACCCTGCCCGACCTCGGCACCCTCTACGCCGACATCGACACGGACCGCTCGCTCACCGAGGAACAGAAAATCGCCGCCAAGGACGCGCTCCAGGTCCGCATGGACCTCCAGGCCGAGAAGATCCATAACATCTCCCAGCTCCTCAAGGCCTACTGCGTTTTCGAAAAGGACGTCCAGTATGTGGTCAAGGACGACAAGGTCATCATCGTCGATGAAAACACCGGCCGCGAAATGCCCGGCCGCCGCTGGTCCGACGGACTCCACCAAGCCGTCGAAGCCAAGGAAGACGTCTCCATCGAGAAGGAAACCCAGACCTTCGCCACCATCACTATCCAGAACTACTTCCGCCTCTACCAGAAACTCGCGGGCATGACCGGCACCGCCGAAACGGAAGCCGCCGAGTTCCACGACATCTATCGACTCGACGTGCTGCCGATCCCGACCAACACCGCGAACATCCGCATCGACGAGAACGACCAGGTCTTCAAGACCCGCCGCGAGAAGTTCAACGCCGTCATCGCGAAAATCGAGGAAGCCCACGCCAAGGGCCAGCCCGTCCTCTGCGGCACCGCCTCCGTCGAGGCCTCGGAAACGTTGGCCCGCATGCTCAAGCGCGCGAAGATCCCGCACTCGGTCCTCAACGCGAAATTCCACCAGCAGGAAGCCGAGATCATCTCCCGCGCCGGCCACCTCGGAGCCGTCACCGTCTCCACTAACATGGCCGGCCGCGGCACCGACATCAAGCTCGCCCCCGGCGTCCCGGAAGTCGGCGGACTCTTCGTCATCGGCACTGAGCGCCACCAGTCGCGCCGGATCGACCGCCAGCTCCGCGGCCGTTGCTCCCGCCAGGGCGACCCCGGCCGCTCGCAGTTCTTCATCTCCTTCGAGGACGACCTGATGCGCAACTTCGCCGCCGCGGACCGCATGACCGCCATGATGGAGCGCTTCGGCATGAAGGAGGGTGAAGCCCTCGAACACTCGTGGCTCAACCGCTCCGTCGAGACCGCCCAGAAGCGCGTCGAGCAGCGCGACTACACCGGCCGCAAGCGCGTGCTCGATTTCGACGACGTCATGAACATGCAGCGCGAGGTCGTCTACGGCTATCGCAACGAAGTCCTCACCACCGAAGTCCCGCGCGACCTCGTCACCGAGATCATCGAGGAAACCATCCCCGCCAAGGTCCACGAATACATGGCCGAGCGCGACGACAAGGAGCCCGACTACAACGAGCTGCTGCATTGGGTCAACGCCACCCTTCCCGTCAGCGTCACCGCCGCCGATTTCCTCAGCAGCCACAACGAGGAAGCCATCTCCGCGATGCTCGTGGACAAGGTCAAGGACGCCTATCAAGCCCGCGTCGGCGACCTGCCGATGGAAGTGCTCGACCAGGAAGAACGCCGCATGGTGCTCGTCGCCATCGACAAACAATGGCAGGCGCATCTTTACAACATGGACGCCCTGCGCGAGGGCGTGGGCCTCCGCGCGCAAGGCCAGAAGGATCCGCTCATCGAGTATAAGAACGAAGCCTACAACCTCTTCGTCACCCTGATGGATTCGATCAAACAGGAAGCTCTTCAAAACCTCTTCCGCTCCGCCGCCAACCTCGAGGCCTTCCTCAAACAGCTCCACAGCGCGCCCCAACAACTCCACGGTGGCGAAGCCGCGCTCACCCGCGACAACATGGCCGTCTCCGGCAGTTCCGCGAACGTCAACCCGGCCGCCCTGCCCTCACCCGAAGGCACCACCCTCAAGCTCAACCTGCCGAAGCGCAAACCGAGCTTCTCGATCGAGACCACCGGCCGCAACGTCCCCTGCCCCTGCGGCTCCGGCAAGAAGTTCAAGCAGTGCTGCGGCAAGGACGGCTGATCCTCCGGCCATCGTCGCCACCGCACTCGCCCTGAAGGCAAGCCTCGAAGGGGATTCCTAATAAGCGGCAATCTGCTTGGCGGACTCCATCAGGGCATGACCGCCGCCGCACGTGCCTGTGGCCCGTGGCAACGCCCCCCTCGTGCCGTTAGGCCATGCCGCCACAATCCTCGCGGTGCCGCGTAAATCCAAAACCGACCTGACCGATGTCTCCCGCCTCCAGGGATTCAACCCGAAAACCGAAGTTGGATAAGGCATCGTTTGGCTACAGGCCATGTGGTAGAAGGGTTGTGTCGAATAACCGCACACCACACCCCTTCACCAAACGATGCAAAGTTCTTGTAATCCTATC
>NZ_JBIKBQ010000160.1:0-6466 GCF_058122085.1 Luteolibacter sp.
CTCGTCACCCTTCACCCGGCGGAACCGCTGGGCGGCCAGGCCGTCGTTCCAGAGGCCCTTGGCTTTCGCCTGTTCGAACGCTTCGACGAGTTGGCGCCGGCAAGTCCCGGCAAGGTGGCAAGAAGGGCGGCCTGAATCAGCGGCGCGAGAAATACTCCGGTCATGATTTTTTCGGGGATGGTGTCTGAAATCTCTCCGTCGCCGGTTCAAGGACCGCGACGGGGCGCGATCTAAGCCGAACGCCTCAAGGACTACCAGCTTTCCCATTGATGCCAATGAGCCGAGGACAGAACCCGATGGGATCATGACTGGAAATCCAGTCATGAACGACACCGCCCCGGAAATCGCCGCCATGGTCCACGCCCCCCCGATGGCGAGAACATGCCTGTCCTTGCCGTTCCGGAAATGTGCCGCTACAAGCCCGCCGTGGAACCGATCCGCTACTTCAACCGTCACACGCAGACCCTCGAAACCGAGCAAGTTTACGGCGAGGGATTCCTGCGCTGGACTTACGGCCATCCGCTCGGAGCGATCTCGCTCAACGCCTTCGTGAAGCGCCCGTTTTTCTCGAAATGGTATGGCCGCCGGATGAGCACGCCGGAATCCGCCTCGCGGGTGAAACCATTCATCGCGCAATACGGTCTCGATCCGGGGGATTTCGCCGATGAGGCGGATTCCTACCGCAGTTTCAACGAGTTTTTCTACCGGAAACTCAAGCCCGCGGCGCGGCCGATCGATGCGGACGAGGACAGCGTCGTGTTCCCCGCGGACGGGCGGCATCTCGGTTTCGAGCGCGCCTCGGCCATCGAGGGAGTGTTCGTCAAAGGCCAGAAATTTGACCTGCCCGCGCTGCTCGGCGACCGCCAACTCGCGGAGCGCTACGCGGACGGCGCGTTGATCCTCTCGCGGCTTTGCCCGGTGGATTACCATCGTTTCCATTTCCCGGCGGCGGGCGTTCCGGGCGAAACGCGGTTGATCGAGGGGCCGTTGTTTTCCGTCTCGCCCATCGCCCTGCGCCAACGCCTCGCCTACCTGTGGACGAACAAACGGACGATCACCGAGCTCAAAACCGAGCGTTTCGGCACGGTGCTTTGTCTGGAAATCGGCGCGACCTGCGTGGGCACTATCCGGCAGACCTTCGCGCCCGGCCAGCCGGTGGCGAAGGGCGCGGAGAAGGGCTATTTCGCCTTCGGCGGCTCGTCAACGCTCACGCTCTTCGAGCCGGGAGCCATTAAGTTGGAAAATGACCTCCTCGAAAACTCGCGCCAGCAAATCGAACTCTACGCGCGGATCGGCAGCCGGATGGGCCGCTCCGCTTGACCTTCCCGGATAAGGGAACACCTTTCCATCAGTTGCCGATGCTCAATCACCTCAAGACTCTCAAGGAACACGCCAAGGAAGCGCTCAAGCCGGCCTTGGAAGGCCACCTCTCGCCCGCCGAGCGGATCGCGCTGTATAAGAAATTCCTGAAGATCGAGGAGCACCGCATCCAACTCCACCACCGCGCCGGGGCCGGCGGGCTGGAAATCGCCCGCGCCCGCGCGGCCCTGCTGGATGTTGTTCTCGGTTCCATCCTCGAAGCCTCGCTCCGCGCCGGCAAAGGGAAAATGCTGCCCATCGCCCTCGTCGCCACCGGCGGTTACGGTCGCGGCATGCTCAACCCGCGCTCGGACATCGACATCCTTTTTCTCCTGCCGCGGGCATCCACCAAACTGCCGCCGCAGCTCCAGGAGCTCGTCCAAAACGTGCTCTATCTGCTCTGGGACGTCGGCTTCAAAGTGGGCCAGGCCTGCCGCTCGATCCCGGAATGCATCGAACAAGCCAAGGCCGACCAGGAAAACAAAACCTCGCTCATGGACGCCCGCCTGATTGCCGGCGACGCGGATCTTTTCGCCCAATTCCAAACCCGCTTCGCCAAGGAGTGCGTCAGCAAGGGACAGGCCGCCTTTTTCGACCTCCGCCGCAAAGACCTCCGCAGCCGCCACGAGAAATACTCCCGCACCGTTTTCCTCCAGGAACCCAACGTCAAGGAAAGCTGCGGCGGGATGCGCGACTATCATAACATCGAGTGGGTCGCCCGCGTCAAAACCGGCAGCGCCAGACTCGAGGATCTCGTCGAGAAAAAGCTCCTCACCGCCTCCGCCTTCAAGGAAATCGAGGAAGCCTACGATTTCCTCCACCGCGTCCGCAACGAGCTCCACTATCATACGGGCAAGGCCACCGACCAGCTCACGCTCCAGCTCCAAGGCGTCGTCGCCACCGCCTTCAACTACCCGCAGCGCAACATCCTGCGCAGCACCGAGGCGTTCATGCGCGACTACTACCGCCACACGCGCCATATCTATCAACACGCAACCTCGCTGATGGAGGCCTTCCAGATCGAGGAGGAATCCCGCGCCGAGTCCGGCATCCTCTCGTTCCTGACATTCCGCAAGAAAAACCGCGAGGAGTTCGACGGCTTCATCGCCCGCGAAGGCCGGATCTATCCGGCCAGCCAGGACATTTTCAAGGACGACCCCAACCGCCTGATGCGGCTCTTCCAGCACTGCCAGGTCCGCAACCTCAAGCTCAGCCCGCAGATCCGCCGCCTCATCGCCAGCCATTGGGAAGACATCGACCGCCCGTTCCGTTATTCCAAAGCCAACCGCGAGGTCTTCCAAGCGATCCTCGAACGCAAGGGCGACGTCGCGCGCACCCTCCGGCTGATGCACCGCATCGGCTTCCTCGGCCGCTACCTGCCCGAGTTCGGCGCGCTCGACTGTCTCGTCCAGCACGAGTTCTTCCACCGCTACACCGCGGACGAGCACACGCTCCGCTGCGTCGACCAGCTCGACCAACTCATCGCCGAAACCAACCCGCGGCGGGAAATCTATCGACGGTTGTTTCTGGAAATCCAGGATTCCTACGCCCTCTATCTGGCCGTCATCCTGCACGACACCGGCCGCGCCGAAAACGTCCGCGAGCACATCGACGGCTCCGCCATGCTCGCCGCGCGGCTTTGCAACCGCCTGCAGATCCAAGGCGCCCGGCGCTCGCTGATCATGTTCCTGGTGGACAACCACCTCAGCTTCTGGCGCACCGCCACCACCCGGAATCTCGATGATCCCGAGGTCATCGCCGAATTCGCCAACGTCGTCAAAACCCCGTCCAATCTCGACGCGCTGTTCCTCTTCACCTTCGCCGATTCCAACGCCACCTCGCCCGACGGATGGACCGGCTGGAAGGAAAGCCTGATGCTCCAGCTCCATGCCGCCACCCGCATCTTCCTCGAAGGCGGCCGCGAGAAATACTCGCAGAAGCTCGACGCCGACCGCCTCGCCCTGCGCGACCAGGTCCTCGGCATCATGCGCAAGGACTATCACCCGGATGTCCACCGCCACTTCGAGCGGATGCCGGACTCCGCCTTCCATTTCCGGCAGGCCGCGCACATCGTCACCCAGGTCCGCACCGTCCGCCATTTCCTCCAGCGGGAAGCCGACAAGTCCGATCCCCTCGCTTCCTGCATCAAGTGGATCGACCACACCGACAGGGGCTACACCGAGCTCGTCCTCGCCACCCGCGACAAGCCGCTGCTGTTGGAGAAAATCTGCTGCGCGCTCGCCTCGGAGCAGATCAACATTCTATCCGCCGACCTCTTCACCCGCACCGACAAGATCGTCGTCAACATCTTCCGCGTCTGCACCACCAACTTCGAGCCCGTCTCCGCCGCGTCCACCCGCAAGCGCTTCCTGGACACCTTCGAGGCCATCCTCGCGGCTGATAGCTACGACCCCGAGAAGTTCCTCCGCCGCAAGGTCAATTTCCTCAAGCCCCGCTCGGACAACGGCATCACCGTCCCGGTCCGCGCCTTCGTCAGCAACGACCTGCACCCCACCTGCACCACGGTCGAGATCCAGGGCCTCGACCGGATCGGGCTGCTGCACGACCTCTTCCACACCATCAACCGGCACGGCTTGAACACCGCCCATGCGCGGATCTGCACCGAAAAGGGTGTGGCGATGGATACCCTTTACATCACCACGGCGGAGGGGGAGAAAATCCAGGACCCGGAACTCCTCAAACAGCTAGAAGAAGAATTCTCCGCCCTCGTCGCCCGCCCCGAGACGCCGGGTTGAGCCCATGAAAGGCGGGCGCCCAACACCTTGACCACCGCCACGCGCCCGGTCCTCGCCCCGGCAAAGCGCCTGCCATCCGCCAAGGTCTGAAACTCCTATCACAACCTCTTGAAATAGAAAGCCGCGACCTGCGCCTCCGTCAGCGGAGACCCAGTGATTCGACCACCGCCCGGGCGATCGGATCGAGCAACAGCGCGGGGAAAAGCCCGAGAACGACGAGCGCCACCGCAGGCAGAGCGATCGCCAACAGATGGGAGAGCGAAACGGT
Organism: Luteolibacter sp.; assembly: GCF_058122085.1. NCBI lineage: Bacteria > Pseudomonadati > Verrucomicrobiota > Verrucomicrobiia > Verrucomicrobiales > Verrucomicrobiaceae > Luteolibacter > Luteolibacter sp. The sequence goes on from NZ_JBIKBQ010000160.1 coordinate 4,384, forward strand.
GGAATCCCGCACACCTTCACCATCCGGCGCTTCCCTGACGAATGCCTGTTTGAGAACCGAAAGGTAATAGTAGAGCGAGATCGCGCTCATGACGGCGGCCAGGCCAACCAACCACGTCAGGCCCGGCGTTCCGTTCCTCGTGGATTCCGCCATGGCCGCGCTGAACATGGCGAACTTGCCGACAAACCCGGCCAAGGGTGGAATCCCGGCGAGCGAGGTCAGGAAAACCAGCAGCGCCACCGCCTGCCAGGGCGAACGGTGGACCAGCCCAGCGAAGGCCGCGGGCGAGTCATTCCCGCGATCCCGCTCTACGAAGGCCGTGACGGCGAGCGCTCCGAGCGTGGCCAATCCGTAAACGACGACGTAAAACAACGCGGCCCCGGCGGCGGACACACCGTTGGCGCTCAGCGCCACCAGCAGATAGCCGGTGTTGGCGACCGCCGAGTATGCCAGCAACCGCCTCACGCTGGTCTGGGCGAGTGCCAGCACGTTTCCAAAAACCATCGAAACCGCAGCCAGCACCGCCAGCCAGGACGACCAACCGGCAACCATTCCGCCCCAGGCGGCCGAACCGGAAACGCCATGGAAACCGATCATCAGGAACCGGACGAGCACCACCAACCCGACCGCCTTGGACGCGGCGGCGACAAGCGCGACGCTGGTCGCCGGAGCGCCCTGATAGACATCCGGAGCCCAGTAGTGGAACGGCGCGGCGGCAAGTTTGAAACCGAGCCCCACCACCACCATCACCAGTCCGGCGATCGCCAAGGAAGACGGCGGACCCGCGGCGAGCGCGACCGCCACGCCGTGCAAAGTTGCCGAGTGCGAGAAGCCGTAGATCAAACTCAACCCGAACAGCAGGAAGGCGGCCGAGACGCCACCGAACAGGAAATACTTGAGCGACGCCTCGGCAGCCCGCGCGTTGCGCGAAAAACCTGCGAGCAGATAGAGCGAAAGGCTCGCCAGTTCGAGCGCGACGAACAGGAACAGCAGATGGTTGGTGCCCGTCGTCAGCAACAGGCCGGTCAGCGCGAACAGGATCAGCGCGTAGAACTCGCCGGTCTGCGCGATTTCCCGGCGGGCGGGCGGCAGCAACACCGCCAACAGGCCAAGTCCCAGAACCAAACCCTTGAACAGGTGTGCCAGTCCGTCGGTCGCGATCAACGATGAATCGCCTTTAACGTCCGGCAGCTTCAAGTGAAAGAGAGCTCCACTGATGATGTCGATGCCACCCTTCGGCCTTTCGTGCGGAGCGAACCACAGGGCCACCATCGCAAGCAGGATTCCAAACGCAGCCATTCCGATGGCGGAATTGACCGGGAATGGCTTTTGAGTTTTCGACTCGTAAGCCACAGCCACGCCCAGCAGGACCAGCGCGGTGATCACCAGCACGGCCTCGGGCCTCAATTGCATGAATAGGGCTGAATAGTTCACGGCTTGGAGAGGATCGATTGGAACAAGGGCGAGCGCAGTCCGTCGTCGATCAGGACGACCCATGGTTTCGGATAGATACCGATGGTGAGGGAAACGGCGATCAGGAGCGCGATGGCCGAAATTTCTGGCCAAGTCAGCGGAGGAAGAGCGGGCGGAGCGGCCCCGGACGCTTCCCGCACCGGGAAGAACGCCTTGTGCAGGGCGCGCAACGAGAACGCGCCGGTGATGATGATTCCCACCGCGATCACCGGCACCAGCCACGGGTAGGACTGCCAGAGGCCGATCGCGACCGAGATTTCCGCCACGAATCCGCTGAAGCCCGGCAGCCCCATCGACGCCGCGGTGGCGAGGGTGAAGCCGACCGCCGCCCCTGGCAGCGAGCGCCACAGATCGAATTTCTGGAGCTCCGACAAGTCGCGGGTGTGGGTGCGTTCATAGACCACCCGCCCGGCGATGCCGAAGAGAAGTCCGGCGATGACGCCGTGGGAGATCATTTGCAACACCGCCCCGCGCAAGCCCCAGTGGGTGCCGGCGGCGAGACCTAGCAAAACAAAACCCATGTGGCTGACGGAGGAATAACCGATCACGAACTTGAGGTCCTTCTGCGACAAAGCGGTCAGCGCGCCGTAAACAATTCCAATCACCGCCA
>NZ_JBIKBQ010000161.1:0-6432 GCF_058122085.1 Luteolibacter sp.
AGGGCGTTTCGGAAAGCATCAGCTCGATCCAGAATCCCGCCCCGCGCTTCACCCGGCCGATCAGCGGGGCGGCTTCGGCGATCCAGTCGGCCATGGCTTGAGACGCCTCTTCCGTCACCGGGCCGGTGCGACCGACGACTCCTAGCAGCCGCTCCATCGCCCCGCCGAAATTTTCTCCCAGAAAACTCGCGCGCCAGCTTTCGAGCGACTCGGCGGCCTTGCAAAGTTCCTCCGCGGACTCCTTGTCCCACTCGCTGCGGAAATTTTCCGCGGCGATCCGGCGTTGCAGATCCTCCGTCCGCGCCACCATCCAGCGGTCGCGCAGCTCGGCCAGGCGCTTCGCCTTTTGCGCCCGCTTGCCGGCCACCAGGATCCCCGTTTCCGGAAGTGATAGAAGGTCCGCCAGCGTCGCGAGGGACGGGTCCGCCAGCCACTGGCACCAGATCTTGAACCAGCGCGCAAGCCCGCTGGTCACCACCGCCGCCGCCGGGTGGAACGCCGGCCAGCCCTCGCGGGTGAAGGCGCGGGCCAGCTCGTCGCCGACCTCGCTATCCGCCGATCCCAGCGCGACTTCGTCTGATGGAGTCTTCGTTTCCGCGACCGCCCGCAGCGCCTCCGCCGCCTGCTGCCGCGGGTCCGCCACCACTTGCACCGAGCCATCCGGCCAGGGCAGCGCCCGTTGCGTCCAGCTTGGCAACGGGCGTCCGGTTTTTGAAAATTGCTCCGCTTCGTCCTCCGGCGCGCCGATGAGAACCGTCACCGTTCCCTCCCAGGCAAGCCACGCCCGCTCGACCAGCGGCGGCATTTCCGCCACTCCGGCGAGCACGATCCGGGAAGTTCCGGCGGGCATCCGCAAGCCTTCCGACAGCACCCGGCTGCGGCTTTTCATGCCCCACGATAGCAGCTTCCGCTCCACCCCATTCTCCAGCCTGCCGAGCGCCTCCCAGCGCTCCGCCTCCACCGTTTCGCCGAGCTTCCGGGCGGCGGTGGATAGAAGTAGGCCGTTTTCCTGCAACGAGTGCCGCAGCCGGACCATTTCCTGCGCCAGTCCGCCCGCCCAGTTGGTGCCCTCGCCCGGCGGTTCGGGAAACAGCGCCTCATATGCCGGCCAATCCGCCACATTTTCCAAGACTTCCACCCACGCAACCCGCTCGACCCAGTCGGCCGCCGCATCTTCATCGCGGGATTGTAAAAACGACCCCGGCGTCACGACCTTGGGCGCGAGCAGCGCGCCCGCCGCCTCGGCCAGCGCCTCGCGCAAGCGGCGTCCGCTTTGCGCCGTGGGCACCACGACCAGCATGCCCGGCAGCTCGTCGCGCCGTTCCAACAGCCACGCCACCGCCTGCGTCAAAAACGGCCGGTCCCATCCGAGAAATTCACGTTCCACCATCGCCGCGAGCATCACGCGGCGGCTTTGCCGGGGAAATTAAAATCGGCACAAAAAAACGGGTGCCGTTTGGCACCCGTTTCTGATCCCGGTTTGCGGAACCTGGGGAAATTACTCGGCGGAGTCGGCAGGAGCGGCCGCGGGAGCGTTCGAGAAACGCCAGCGGATCTTGTTGCGCTTGGAGGCGGAACGCAGCTTGCGTTGCTTGCGCTCGGTCGGCGTCTCAAACGCGCGGCGGCGGCGCATTTCCTCGAGGATGCCCTCGGAATCCAGTTTCGTCTTGAGGCGCTTGAGGGCCCGGTCAACGGGCTCGCCTTTCTTCATGATCACTCCACGCATGCGATGATTATTGGTTGGTTTGGTTGGTTCCGCGGTTTGTTCGGGGCGCGCTAGATGCGGGATCGGCCCGGCCTTGTCAAGACGGAACCTGCCGGAAATCTGAAAAAAGGGGGGCTTGCATGAGCGGGCCAAGTCGGCTACTGAGCCTCGTCCTTTGGCTATCGGCGCGCAATTGCGCCGACCGTCCGGTTAAACATCCGGCTGCCCGAGGGTTTTAAAAAAACAAATTATGTACCGCATTCCGTTCAACCGGGTGGACTGGATTACCAGTTCCTTCCTCATCGGCACCGCCCTCACCGCCCTCATCGGGGTTCCCATCTACCTGGTTAAAGTCGGCCTCGACTGGTTCCAGTTCGCCATGTTCTTCTTTTTCGTGACCGCCACGATGATGAGCATCACCGTCGGCTACCACCGCCTGTTCTCGCACTTGTCCTTCAAGGCGAAGATGCCGGTCAAGTTCTTCACCCTCGTTTTCGGCGCCTGCGCGTTCGAGAATTCCTGCCTCAACTGGGCGTCCGACCACCGCCTCCACCACAAGCACGTCGATCACGACGAGGATCCCTACGACATCTCCAAGGGCTTCTTCTGGGCGCACATCGGCTGGCTCATTTTCAAACTCAACCCCGAGCAACCGATGGACAACGTCGCCGACCTGCGGAAAGACAAGCTCGTCATGTGGCAGCACAAGTATGTCCACTGGATCGGCCTCTTCGTCGGCCTCGTGATCCCGACGGTGCTCGGCTACGTCTGGAACCTCAAGATGGGCCTGGATCCGTGGCTCGGCGCGCTCGGCGGTTTCCTCATCCCCGGCATCGCCCGCATCGTCGTCGCCCAGCACTGCACGTTTTTCATCAACTCGTTCTGCCACATGCTCGGCCGCCAGCCTTATTCCACCAGCCACACCGCCCGCGACAGCGCGATCATGGCCTTCCTCACCTTCGGCGAGGGCTATCACAACTATCACCACGAGTTCCAGCACGACTACCGCAACGGCGTGAAGCCATGGCAGTGGGACCCTAGCAAGTGGACCATCTGGACGCTCTCCAAGCTCGGCCTCGTCGATGGCCTCCGCCGCGTGCCGGACGGCCGCATCCTCCTCGCCGAAATGGGCGAGGCCCATCGCAAGGCCCAGAAGAAACTCGCCGAGCTGCGCGAGCATCCCGCCGCCGCCGCCCGCTCCGCCGCCGACTCGCTTCACGAAATCGTCGAGAAACTCGCCGCCAACTACCACGAGCTTGAAAAGGCCGTGACCGACCGCGTCCAGCTTTCCCGCGAGGTCATGAACGGCTGGCAGCACGAGACGCGCAGCCTGATGCGCGAACTCCGCCGCACCGCCGCCGCCGTCTAAGCCACCCTAGCATTCCGCCACTTCCCCGAACGCCCCTCGACCGCAAGGTCGCGGGGCGTTTTTTGTAAGTGTGGCGGCGATCACCGGTCGCCGCGAATCCATCCGCGCCTTGGGGTAAAAGCTGAAAAGCTGAAAATGCGGGTTCAGCCGATCCTTCGCTCTCTCGTGAAAACGGGCTCAAACAGTTCCGAATTTGTTCGGCGATTTCTCTCGACGTCCTTCTATCGGGCAGCTCATCTCATGAGTTGAATCAGATAGTTCCCGCTTTCCGCATCACCTGCATTTTTCGCAACGACCGCTTAACCCTCAGCAACGAGCACTTAACCCTTCGCACCGGTTACGCCTCGTCCTGGGCTTCCGCCGCACCGAGCCCGGCGCCGCCTTCGCCGGTGCCTGGGTGACATCCCGCATCATCCGCGACCTCGGCGGCTCCGCCCGCCGCCCAGCCGGAACCCGTTATTCCCGGAGCCTAATCCCAAACCCACCCCGGCGCGGCCCACCCCGCGCCGGGGAAGGAACCTTCTCCGATTGCGGCGGTGAAAAAGAGTGTGCAAGGCTTTAACAAGTAGCCACGGTGCGCTCAGCAACAACGGAAATTCGGCGGAGCGCCCACGCAGACATGTTTGAATCCCCGCGATGAATCCTCCCAAATTCAATTACCACGACCTACCTGCTCTTGAACCGAAAGCGGAAGCGAGTTGCCGAGGAATCCTCGGTAACTTCAACCTGAACATCTCCCGCTACATCAGCACGGCGGTGGGCGAGAAAGAGATCAGTCTGGCAACGACTCACGACGAGTTGGTGGAAATCGGAAATGCGATCCAAACGGCGACGGCGAAGCACAACAAGTTCCTGAAAGAGCTGGGCTTGCCGCCAATGCCAAAGTGAATGGAGATCACTTTGATGCTGCGGGCTTTGGGCCAGTTGGCGGGCGAGGGACCGAGAGGGCCGGGTGCCGATGTGAATCGGGTGGTGATCAGGATTGCCGGGGCGTGCGGGGATGCTCACGATGGGCGGCGTGACGCTTGCAGGGAAAATTCCGTGGTTGGCCGGCGCATCCCGGGGGAAGCGCTGGCTGGTGGGCGTGTCGGGCGGGGCGGATTCGATGGCGCTGCTGCATTTGCTGGTGGCGGCGGGGTTTCGGAAGCTGGTGGTGTGTCATCTGGACCACGGCTTGCGCGGGCGCGCCGCGGCGGAGGAGGACGCGAGGTTTGTGAGGCGGGTGGCCGGGAAGCTCGGGCTGGAATGCGAGATCGGGCGGGCGGATGTCGCGGCGCGGATGGCGGCGCGCGGCGAGTCGCTGGAGACGGCGGCGAGAAACGCGCGGCATGCGTTTTTCGGCGAATGCGCGCGGAAACACCGCTGTCGCCGCATCCTGCTGGCGCATCACGCGGATGATCAGGCGGAGACGGTTTTGTGGAATTTACTGCGCGGCTCGCACGGGCTCAAGGGGATGCGCGAGGAGCAACGGTTAGTGACGGAATCGGGCGTGGTGCTGGAGTTGATCCGCCCGCTGCTGGGGATCCGCCGGGCGGAGTTGGTGGCGTGGTTGGAATCGCAAGGCCACCGCTGGCGGGAGGATGCGAGCAACGCGGAGCCGATCGCGGTGCGCAACCGGCTGCGGAACGAGGCGCTGCCATTGTTAGTGGAAATTTCCGGGCGCGACGCCACGCTGGCATTGGTCCGCGGGGCGGCGGACACGGAGGATCTGGAAGCGCTGGAGGCGTGGGCGCTGGAGCGAGCGATGGTGCTCGATCCGCAAGGCCGGCTGCATCTGCCGGTGCTGCGGGCATTGCCGGTCGCGTTGCAGCGGGTCGCGTTGCGGAAGTTTCTCCAAGACGGCGGGATCGCCTCGCCGGAGCGGGATTTGATCGAGCGGGGATTGGGCCTGGCGGACGTGGGAAATCCGGCGGCGATCAACCTGCCGGGCGGCGGCAAGCTGCGGCGCCGCGAGGGGCGCTTGTGGATCGATCGTTAGGGTTTCTCGCCGGGCCAGATTTTTTCAAAATCGTTGGGCGGTTTTTCCGCCTGGCGGATGAGGCCGTTGGCGGTGACGGCGAGCCAGGGATGGATCTCGCCGCCGAGCGTTTCGATGGCCTGCACGGTCCAGACATTGCAAACACGGGGCAGGAAATAAAGGTGCCGCGACTCCAACAACACGCCGCCGCCCCAGCTCGAGGTGCCGCAGACGACCGGCCTGCCGTCCGCGCCGCGGGCGCTGCAATCGTTGAGGAAGGCGGCGAGGTCGCGGCCTTTTTCGCGCGCGGTGAGTTTTCTCCAGATCCGCTGGTGAGGGCAGACTTCGGGGATGTTCCAGTTGGCCGGGATGAGTTCCATCACCGATGGCGTGGGGGTGAAGAGCGCGCGGAAAAACTTCCACGGCGAGTGCAGGCCCTTCTCCATGTAGGCGGTCCGGTCGCCCCAGCTGAGGGTGACGTACTTGGGCGTGCCGAAGCCGGCGGGTGGGATGAATCCGGACTCGATGAGCCAGTCGTAGGGGAAAACCATGCCGGTGTGCAGCTCGTCGGAGATCAACCAGACGAGGACGTCGGGATCCCTAGCGGGCGTGGAGGGAGGCGGAGCGGTCTTGGCGACCTCCGCCCGATAGACGGGCGCGGGCGTGTCCGGCAGGCGGATTCCGCAAGAGCTCAACGCCACCGCCGCGAGGATCAGTCCGGATCGATTTCGGATGGACCCCGGGCTTGGCATCAGGCTGGGAGGAACGAGCAGATGTATTCGCAAATGCCTTCGCTCACCTTGATGGTGAAGCCGCTGTTGCCGGCGACATCAAAGGCGGAGCCGGCCTCGACGACGACGACATCCGAAGTTCCGTCGAGGGTGACCTCGCAAGCGCCGGCGATGATTTCCATGCGCTCGGGAGCGGCGGTGCCGAAGTGGAAATTGCCGGGGTAGATGAGGCCCAGGGTTTTCTTGGTGCCGTCGGCGAAATGGACGGTGTGGGAAACGACGTTGCCGTCGAAATAGACGTTGGCTTTGGCATCGACGGTGACGTTGGAGAATGAAGACATGATCAGGTGTTGGTAGGTTAGAAGTTGAGAATCATTCGGTCGGCAGGCCGCTTTCCTTCCACGCTTCCCAGCCGCCGGTGAGGGTGGAGGATGAGTAGCCGAAGCCTGCCAGATGGATCGCGACGGTGCGGGCGTCCGGGCAGGCGAGGTTGGTGCAGTAGATGACGATGGTTTTTTTCGCGGCGAGGGCGGCTTTGATTTCTGCCTCCCGCCGGGTGATTTGCGCGTCGCAATCCGCCGACTTCGGCAGGCTGATGGCGCCGGGAAGGTGGCCGAGGCTGTAGAAGAATCCGGGCCGGGCGTCGTAGAGCAGCACTTGGTCGGCTTGC
>NZ_JBIKBQ010000162.1:0-5883 GCF_058122085.1 Luteolibacter sp.
TGCGCCCATTTTCCGCCGCTGATGTTATTGATGTTGGAATTCCTGACGTAGTTGTTGTTGACGTTGATATCGACGTCACCGCCGTGCCAGCCACAGTTGTATCCCCAGCCGTTCCCCCATGCGGCTCCCAAAGCGATTCCCAATCCAAAGGCGAGTCCCGTTCCCGGCACATAGCCGGGATAGACATAAGACGGATAGGGATAGACCGGTGGTCCATAAACCACGACCGGATCGTATGAGGGGACGTAAACCACCTTCGGGTCGGCCTGCTGGATCACGATCACCTTTTCGCCTTCGACGACTTCGGTTCCGACCGTTTGCTGGGTGTTGCTCACCAACACATTCGTCCCCTGGGCCTTCGCGCGCATGCGCTGGACGGCGTCCATGACATCCGCAGGCTGCGCCAGAAACGCGTTCCCCAGTTCCGTGGTCCATTGCACGTTGCCGGCAAGGCGCTCGATCACATCCGGCACCGCGACCATGGACTGGATGCTGGGATCCCAAGGCTGCTTCTTCACGGCGTCGGCCAGCGCCTGATCCTTGAGATCCTTGTTCCTCGCCAGCCACTGCTGAAGCTGGATGATTTCGAGCGGATAGGTGGAGGCCACCAGCGTTTGGCTCAACAATGGATCGGGATAGAGCGCGATGGGAGCGACCAGGGAGTCCAATTGATCATTCGGGAGCCTCCACGCCTCCTGCGGTCCGGTGTTTGTGGTAGTGGTTGCTCTGCCGCCTGCGGGGGCATTCTGACCTAGCAAGGTTGACGCGCCCGGAGCGAGGATGCCCACCCACAGGATGGCGAGTGCGCCGCGGAAAGGTTGTGTCAAATTTTTGAATCGAAAGGATCGAGGTTTCATGACGGGGGGAGTTGTGGTTACGGACTTCTGCTCATTGCAACTCATAGTCATCCCATTAAATCCCCCCGGCCGTCAACTACCCTTTGCTCCGATTTGGCATCTTGGTTTTTTTTGGGACGAAGGAGCGAACCATGAAGGAATCGAATCACGGTGGCAGCGGGGCCTCCGGGATGAAAACGAAGAGCCAGTGGACCGACGGTTTGAGGAGCGTGTGCATGAGCTTGGGGGGAATTCCGCCATCCGGCGTAGCGCCCGGACGGCGGCGAATCCGGCCGTTTCAAATGACATGTCTATCACTCCGGCCGCCGCGCGACCATTGGACTTCGTTCGCATGCGGCTCAGCCCTCGCCGGGCGGCGTCACCACCACCACGCGCTCGACGCCGCGCTTGGAGAACTCCTCCCAGTAGCGCTTTTCCCAAGCGACGGTGCGCGCGCGGCGGTCTTCCTCGCTGAGTTTTTCCCACTCCTTGAAGCCGATCGCCCGTGCGAGGTCGCGGTCCGCGAGCCGCACGGCCAGCTCGTCCCAGAAGCTCTCGTTGCGGAACTCCTCGTAGCACTCGTGATAGAACAGGTTTTCCTCCCGCTCCGCCTTCACCCGGAAACGCTGGGTTTCCTCGTCGAACTCGATCCAGTCGCCCAGCCCGGAGTGGCCGGCTTTTTCGAGAATCTTGCTTTCCAGATTCTCAAACGCCGAGACCTGGTCGTTGGCGGTTTCCTTCTGGTTCCACGACGCGACGTTGGCCGCGAGGCTGACCATTTCCACCAGCGTGGCGAGTTCTTGATCTGAGAGGCGCAAATGCATTCGTCCGGGGAACAAACCACCGCCGCGCCGCGCCCGCAAGCCTGCAACACTCCGGGCTTGATCTTCGCGAAATCTCCCGGCAGCTTCCCGCCCTGCCCCTGCACGAGTAGCTCAGCGGTAGAGCGGTCCGCTTACACCGGATTGGTCGGCGGTTCGATCCCGTCCTCGTGTACCACCTTTTTCAGAATCGCCAGACGTCGAGCGTCTCGCCCTTGCGGCACATTTCCGGGGATTCGTCGATCACGCCGCGGCTGAGCCAGCCATCGTTCCACTCCACCCAATGGGCGCGGCCCGGAGCGGTGAACGAGCCGGTGTTGATCACGCGGCGGCTGTTTCTCAGCCAGCTGCCGACGCGGTGGAAATGACCGATGACGAGCATTTCCGCCTGCGGGAAATAGCGCTCGCAGAATTTCGCACCCATCGGACCTTGAGTCATCCAGGCTTCAATCATCTTGACCGCGCGCCTCGGCGGCTGGATCGCGTCCCACGCCCGCTGCACGAATCTCCGGCCGGTCGGATACTCGACGGAGCAAAGCTCGCGGGCGATTTTCCGTGCCACCCGCAGGCGCTCCTCCACATCAACGTCGGCGCGGGGATGCTCGTCCCAAAGCTCCATCACCCGCTTGCCGCTAACGAGGATCTCGCGCTTCCACGGCGAGCCGTCGAACAACAAGGCGTCGCCGTGGGTGACGACGATCCGCCCGCCCGCCAGTTCCACCCAGCCGGGGCCGGGCCAGCCGGGATCGTGATTTCCGGATAGAAAAACCGCTTCGGCACCTTCCTCGCGGCAGAGTGATTTCAACTCGTCGAGCATCGCGGTCGAGCGTTCGAGAAACGGCCGCGCGAGTTCCTGCCAGGTGTCGCCGTTGAAAATGACCGTGCCGGCTCCGGCGATCAACGGTCGAAGCGCGGAGACTTGCCCGATGCGGCAGATTTTATGGCCGAGATGGAGGTCGGACAACACCCGGACCGGTTCATTCACTGGCGACCCGGCGCTGGCGCACCGCCTCGAACAAACAGACGCCGGTGGCCACCGAGACGTTGAGACACTCGACTTTTCCGGCCATCGGGATGGAGGCGAGGAAATCACAGTTTTCCTCGGTCAGGCGGCGCATGCCTTTTTCCTCGGCCCCGAGGACGAGCGCGAGCGGGCCTTTGAGATCGAGCTCGTAAATCGACTTGGATTTCGCGTGATCCGAGGTGCCGACGAGCCACAACCCGGCGGCCTTGAGCTTCTCCATCGTCCGGGCGAGGTTGGTCACTTGGGCGAACGGCACGTGATCCGCCGCGCCCACCGAGACGCGGCGCACGGTCTCGGTGATGCCGACGGCCTTGTCCTTGGGCGCGACCACCACGTGCACGCCCGCTGCATCAGCGGTGCGGAGGATGGCTCCCAGATTGTGAGGGTCCTGCACGCAGTCGAGGATCAAAACGAAGGGCACCGCCTGCTGTGCGACGATGGCCAACACGTCGTCCTCGTCGAGCGAGGGAACGATGGTTTCCACCGTCTGGACGTGGCGGTTTTCGCGGGCCTGTTTGTTTTGCGCGCCGTGCGGTGGGGAAAAACGGGGTTTCATGGGCGGAATTTGAGTCGGCGAACCGGCGGAGTCCAGCGCGATGCCACGAAATGGCGGCGGAGGTACCGCTTGAGGCGAAAGCACGGGATCTCCAGGTCCCCTTTCGGGCTCATTGGCCAGAGTCCCTACACAAGGGATGGTCGAATTGAAAAATTCGCCACTGCTTGGCGGTGATCATCCAGCTCCCCCGTCCACCACCGCCACCTTTTGACATCGAGACGATGGAGCCCATCTAACCGCCGTGGCAGGCCATCAAGGAATGGATCCCCGACGACGAACCGGATCTCGACTGGGTCAACCGTCCCCGGGATCCAGCCGATCCCGACCCAGACTGGTTCGACCAACGTGTGCTTCGAAGCCTTGGCGAAGAAGTAAGCCAAACATGGCAGGCACCCGAAATCCAACTGGACGACGAGCGCATCCTGGTTCTCGAATACACCTGACAGGCAGGAAGCCTAACCACCAGAAAACCGCAGTCGAAGAAATCTTGGCAAAGCGGTCTGGAGAGCTACGCTCGTGGCGAATGAAAACCGTCGTAAAATCTCCTAATCTCGCCAGATTCTGGCGTTCCACGGAGCATTCTTCCTTTCAGCGTTTCAGTTTTCAGCATTTCAGCTTTACCCAAATCCCCCTTTTCCCCGCCTCCGGTCCTCCCATGAGCTTTCTCAGCGGCCTTCATCTCAAAAGCAATTTCCTATCAAACCATGAATACCTATCTAACCTCGCTCACCCGCCGGAATTTCATCGCCCACTCCGGCCTCGCCGCTGCGGCCGTCTCCATGCCTCACATCGCCCGTGCTCAGAACGACGGTGGCAGCAAGCTCCGCATCGGCATCATTGGCTGCGGTGGACGATCTAACATCGTCGGCGAGATGGCGCTCAAAGACAGCCGGTTCGAAATCGTCGCGCTCGCGGATTACTTTCAGGAAGCCGTGGATGGCCAAGGCGAGAAATTCAAAGTCCCCGCGGACCGCCGCTACACCGGACTCAACTGTTTCAAGAAACTGCTCGATGCGGGCGGCATCGACATCGCCGCCGTCTTGTCACCACCGTATTTCCACCCGGAACAGGTCGAAGCCGCGGTCGAAGCCGGCGTTCACGTCTGGCTGGCCAAACCGATCGCCGTGGACGCACCGGGCGTCGCACGCATCGAAGCCGCCGCCCGCAAGGCCACCGAGAAGAAGCGCTGCGTTCTCGTCGATTTCCAGACCCGCGCGCTTGCCCACTACAACGAGGCCGCGCGCCTCGCCGCCGCCGGCAGTCTCGGCACGCTGGGATTCGGCGAAATCGAAGGCACGTGCCCCGCGTTTGAACTGCGGGTTCCTCAGGACAGCCAAGAGGCGAAACTCAAGAACTGGCTCCAGTGGCGCGACCTCTGCGGCGAGTCGATCATCGAATACAGTATCCACGCCATCGACATGGCCAGCCTGATGATCGGCCGCAACCCGCTCTCCGCCACCGGCCAGTGCGGCCGCTTCCTGTTGGATCGCTACCCCGATCCACGCCCCGGCGACGTGAAAGACCACTGGCTCGCCACCTATGACTTCGGCGATGGACTTAAAGTCGTGTTCCGCGGCAAGCGTATTGACGGCCACGATCTTCCGGACCAACACGGCATCTATGTCAGGCTCCACGGCAGCGAGGGCAGTCTGCTGGCCGATTACTCCGGCGAGGTGATGATCCGAGGCAAGGAATCATTCTATGGCGACCGCTTCATGAAGGAGAAAGTCCGCGGCATCTACAACCGCGGCATCACCGAGAACTGGAAAACCTTCCACGACAACATCACCAAGGGCAACTACGCCCAGGAAACCGTCGCGCCGAGCGTGCGCAGCCATTACCTCGCCCTGCTCGCCCGTGAGGCCTGCTATCGCAACGGCGAGACCGTCACATGGGACGAAGTGGTTTCTTCGAAAAACGCCTTATCATTCGACGCCACTGGACTCAAGAGTTGAGCGCTCCGAATCAACTACCAAAAACCCATGAAACCGCAAAGCCTCTCTTTTTAGAGTCTTATTCGTGTCCATTCGCGGTTTCTGGGATCATCACCGTGGATTAAAGACGCCGCGAAGGTAATCCAGATTGTGACGATAGCAATCGACCACCGGTTTTTTGTTCTCCCTTGCTCCCTCGATGACAAGCCAGTTGCTATAGTTGATGTCCGCGAGCGAATCGCGCACCTTGGTGAAATCGACCTTGCCTTTGCCTAACAGCGAATCGTTCTCCTTGCAGTGCACCTGACAGATGCGGTCGTGTCCGAGTTGGCGGATCTCCTTTTCAAGGTTGTAGCCGCGGGTGGTCATGTTGGCCACGTCGTAATAAACCTTGACCGCGGGCGAGGCCACCGAATCCACGATGCGGATGTGTTCCTCCGCGTTGAGCCAGCTTTCCAAGCCCAGTATGACTCCCGCCTTTTCCGCCTTCGGGGCCACCCGTTTGAGCCGTTTGATCACCTCGTCCTGAAGGTCGGGCTTGTCCTTGATGTCGCCGTCCCCAAAAAATGCCAGCAGCACGATCTCCACTTTCATGGCGGCCATCGCATCGATGCATTCCTCGACCCATTTTTCGGTTCTGGGATCGGACGCGTAAGGGGTCTGGTTGAGGACGCCCATGGCCAGCGAGGCGATGGCGACCCGGCTGTCGGCC
>NZ_JBIKBQ010000163.1:0-5829 GCF_058122085.1 Luteolibacter sp.
CCAGAGCGCGGTGGAACCACCCGGTCCCATTCCGAACCCGGAAGTGAAACGCCGCAGCGCCGATGGTAGTGAGACGATAGGTCTTGTGAGAGTAGGTCGTCGCCAGGTATATGCCCGGCTCCAAGCAATTGGAGCCGGGCTCTTTTTTTGGGCCAAATTTTTCTTTCCGCCATTGTTAAAATCTCAGCGGGCTGGCTGATTGACATTTGATACGGGCTTCACCCTCGCCTCGGCGCTCATCAACTCCGGCACATTCCGCTACAACTCGTCGGTCGCCTACAACAACACCCTGACCTTCACCAGCGGATCGATCGGTGGCGACAACACCCGGATTTACCTCACCCACACCGTCGTTCCCGAGCCCCGCGCCGCCCTGCTCGGCGGTCTCGGCCTGCTCATGCTGCTGCGTCGCCGCCGCGCCTGAGGATTCTGGAGCAAGTTGGTTGGGAAACGCTCGTCCCAGCCCATTGATCGTTAATAACCGAACCTGGGAACGGCCGGGAAGAGGATGACCGGAGAGTGTTGTCCTTGCTCGGCTCACCCCATGCAACTGTCCATGTCTCTCCCATCGCTGAACCTGGCGGCGCGTCAAGGCTCGGAAGCCGGCGCGGCGGGGGTGAAGGCGGGGAAGAAAACCGATTTGTCGGAAGTGTCGAGTGAGCTGCTGGCGGCCTCGCTGGAGGCTTTTCCCTGTTGGATGCTGCCATAGGAAGCGAGCCCCCGCAGCCCCACGAGCAGGGTTTTCTTGTGTTCCGGATCAAGCGCCTCACCGGCCCGCCGGGCGGCGCTCCAGGCGATGTCGGCGAGAGCCTTCTTTGTTTCCGCCGTCTTATAGCTGCGCAGAGAGGGAACGTGGAAGAGAATCACGATGGTCTCCGGCCCGTCATGACAGTAGGTGAGGAAATCACCGCCCGTCATCAGGTTCTTTTTGCTGCCGCCGTCGAAGAGGATTTTCGTCATGGTCTTCATGCTGCTGGCAAATCCGGTGGCCGCCTGCTTCGCCGCATCGGTGTTGCCGTGGCATTGTCCCTTGCGTTTCGAATCGATCAGGTCGTTCGCGGCGGTGTACTCCTTGAAGCCCGGTTTCGCGGCCTCCTTGGCGGCTGCGCGTTCTGCCGTCACTCCAATCAGCATCAGCGGCACGGCCAGCAGCGCCAGGATCCATGTCCATGCTTTCGCCGGGATGAAAAAGAGCCCGTGCTTCGGATTCAGCAGAACCTGCTGGCCGGTCGCGGGATCGACCAGGACCCTGGGTTGCTTTGGATAGATCATCTTCCAAAGTCCCCAGTTAGCGAGCGCCGCCAGCCCGAGTCCGAGTCCGGGGCCCACGCCGGGTTGCCCCAGCGCCCCTGAAATGATCGATCCGAGGACCATTCCGGCAATCGCCACCAAAGGTATCAGAATTCCAAGCCCGCTCCAGATGATTATGGTTTTTTTGTGTTGTTAGTGGTTCGATTTGCGGTTCCGTTAAAATCCAAGGGATGCGCCGCGTCAATTCAATCCTTCCCGCCATCTGCGCCTCCCGCGGCGGATTTTGCACGGGCACGGCATTCGCGAAGTGTCCGGCATCGCGGATGAGTTTCAGCGCGGCTTTTTCCTGGCCTTGTCCTGGCGGTCGGCCAGGCGCTGGGGCGACGGACCGGTGAGCGGCCAGTCGGGTGAATCGCCGTGGTTTTGTTGGATGAGTGCCGCAGCTTTTACTACCAGGCCGGTGTGGTTTTCCTCGACGTTGGTGGCTTCGCCGGGGTCTTTGGATAGATCGTAGAGTTCGATCGGCGCCTGCGGGCCGTTTTTCACGGCCTTCCAATCGCCGAAGCGGACGGCTTGGATGGGTTTTCCTTCGTGAAGTTCCCAGTAGAACGCGTCGCGTTGCGGGGCGGGACCGCCTTTGAGATGGGAGACGAGCGAGAGGCCGTCGGTCTTGCATTCGGGAGGGAGGGTGGCTCCGGCGAGTTCGGCGGCGGTGGGAAGGAAATCCCAGAACGCCCACGGTTCGTCCGAAACGCGGCCGGCGGGAACCTTGCCGGGCCAGCGGGCGATGCAGGCTTGGCGGAGCGCGCCTTGATAAAGTCCGCGCTTGTATCCGCGAAGCCCGTTGGACGCCTGATTGAAACGCTTGCCGATACCGGATTCCGGGGAAAAGGAAGAGCCGTTGTCACCGGCGATGATGATGAGGGTGTTGTTGTCGATGCCGAGCTCCTTGAGCAGGTCGATCACTCCGCCGACATCGGAGTCGAGACGGGTGACTTGGGCGGCGTAGGATTTTTCCTCCATGCTCCATGGCTTGTCGGCATAGACGCCGAGGTCGTCGATTTCATGGTCACCATGGGGCAGGGTGACGGCGTAGAAGAGGAAGAATGGCTTTGCTTTGTTAGCGCGGATGAAGTCGAGCGTTTCCTTTTGGATGAGGTTCTGGGAATAGGTTTTCTTGCCGCTGGATTGTGGTCCGCCGGCGTTGCCGGGCAGTTCGATGCGACGGTCGTCATCCCAGAGGTAGGTGGGGAAGTAGGAGTGGGCGTGGCGCTGGCAATTGTAGCAGTAGAAGCGGTCGAACCCCTGCTTGAGCGGGCTGCCGGTGGTGTCGAAGAACCCCATGCCCCACTTGCCGGTGACGCCGGTGGACTTGAGGACTTCCGCCACGGTGACGGTTTCGACGGGAAGGGGTTTCTGGCCTTCGGCCGTGATCTCCCAGTTGCCGCGGACCGGGCAGTGGCCGGAATGGAGTCCTGTCATCAGGGAGGCGCGGCTCGGGGCGCAAACGTTGGTGCCACAGTAGGCTTGGGTGAAACGGGTGCCTTCCCCGGCCATCCGGTCGAGCCGGGGGGGTGGATGATTTTCTGGCCATAAGCGCCAACGTCGCCCTGGGCCAGGTCCTCGCCGAGGATGAAGATGATGTTAGGATGTGCCGCGGCGCATAAGGTCGAGGCGGCGATGACTGCGAGCGCGAGGTGGCGGATGGCGTGCATTTGGGTATGGTGACGAGAGACGAAGGTTAGTCGAAGGGAATCAGCGGGTCTGCCGCGCGCGCCGAATGATCCGGAAATCCTGTTGTTTTTCGGGAGAGTGCTGGATTTCGGCTGAAGACATGTCATCCCTGCCCCGGACATGAAAACAGCTCGCGTGGTGGTCGTCGGTGGCGGAGTGATCGGGCTGTGTTCGGCCTATTACGCGTTGAAGCGCGGGTTCGCGGTGACCGTCGTCGAGCGCGAGCCCGAGGGCGGCGACAATTGCTCGACGGGAAACGCGGGCATGATTGTGCCCAGCCACTTCACCCCGCTGGCCGCGCCCGGCATGATGGCCAAGGGGCTGCGCTGGATGTTCAATCCGCGGAGCCCGTTCTTCGTCAGGCCGCGTCTCGATCCCGAACTGGCGCGCTGGGGCTGGCTCTTCTACCGGAATTCAACTCCGCGGCACGTGGCCGCCTCGCGCGAGTTGTTGCGCGACTTGAACCTGGAAAGCCGCCGGCTTTTCCTCGAACTGGCGCGCGACGAGGACTTCGGCCTGGTCGAGCGCGGGCTGCTGATGCTTTGCAACACCGCGAAGGGCCTCGCCGAAGAGATCGAGGTCGCCGAGAGCGCCCGTGAAATCGGGCTGCGCGCCGATGTTCTCGACGCCGCGGCCGCCGCTAGGATCGATCCCGGCGTGACGATGGACATCGCCGGCGCCATTCATTTCACCCAGGACTGCCATCTCGATCCCGCGCGCTTTCTCAACTCGATGCGCCGACGCGTGCTCGAACTCGGCGCGTCGATCGAAAGCGGAGTGGCCATCGACCGCATCGAAACCTCGAACGGTCGCGTGAGCGCCGTCTCGGGTGGCGGCAGGCGATTCGAGGGCGACAAGTTCGTCGTCGCCAGCGGCTCATGGAGCGGCGGGCTGCTCAAGTCCGTGGGCTTGAAGCTCCCGCTGCAAGCCGGCAAGGGCTACTCGCTCACGCTGGGCGCGCCGCCGGAACTGCCGCGGCTTTGCTCGATCTTCGCGGAGGCCAAGCTGGCGATCACGCCGTTAGGTTCTAGCCTGCGCTTCGGCGGCACCATGGAGGTAGGCGGTCTCAATCTCGACGTCAACGCCATGCGCGTGCAGGGCATCGTCCGCTCGGTGCACGCGTATTTCCCGAAGTTCGCGGAAAGCGACTTCGACGGCGTGAAACCCTGGGTCGGTCTGAGGCCGGTCTCGCCGGATGGCATTCCCTACACCGGGGTGGTGAAGGGCTTGGAAAACCTCGTCGTCAACTGCGGCCACGCGATGATGGGCCTGAGCCTCGCACCGGTCAGCGGCCGCCTTGCGGCGGATCTTCTTGCGGGTGACACGCCGTTCCGCCCGATCGAAGCGCTGGCCCCCGGCCGGTTCTGATTCCCGAACTAACGAAATTTTAACATGAGCCGAGAATCCATCCACATCATCGAATCGCACACCGGGGGCGAGCCCACCCGGGTCGTCGTTTCCGGCGCGCCGGATCTGGGAAACGGTCCGCTCGCGGAGCGGGCGAAAATCCTCCGCGGTCAGCACGACTGGCTCCGTCGCGCCATCTGCAACGAACCGCGCGGCCACGACGCGATGGTCGGCGCGCTGCTTTGCGAAGCCCATGAACCGGATTGCGTTTGCGGCGTGATCTTCTTCAACAACGTCTCCACCCTCGGCATGTGCATCCACGGCACCATCGGGCTAACCGTGACGCTGGCGCACCTCGGCAGGATCGGCCCCGGAACCCACCGCATCGACACTCCGGTGGGCGTGGTCGTCGCCACCCTGCGCGAAGACGGCTCGATGGAAGTGGCCAACGTGCCCTGCCACCGCGTGGCGGCCGACGTGCCCGTCGAAGTCCCCGGCTGGGGCCGCGTCACGGGTGACATCGCCTGGGGCGGCAACTGGTTCTTCCTCATCGACCAACAGGGGCCCGCCGTGGAGTTTCGAAACATCGAGGCTCTCACCGCTTTCGCCTGGTCCGTTAGGGAAGCGCTCGCCAAACAAAACATCATCGGCACCGACGGCATGGAAATCGACCATATCGAGGTCTTCGGTCCGCCGGGAGATCCCGCCCTCGCCGACAGCCGTAACTTCGTGCTTTGTCCCGGAAAAGCCTACGACCGCTCGCCCTGCGGCACCGGCACCAGCGCCAAACTCGCCTGCCTTCACGCCGCGGGAAAACTCAAGCCCGGCCAGACCTGGCGCCAGGCGGGCATTCTCGACACCGTCTTCCACTGCCAGGTGGACGAACTTCCCGACGGCAGCGTGATTCCCCGGGTTTCCGGCCGCGCCTGGGTCAATGGTGAGTCCACCTATTTCTTCAATTCCGACGACCCGTTCCGGGATGGCATTCCCGCCGGGAGCCAGTCGGAGCCGCGGGAGTAGTTGGATGGCTCGATTTTTGCGGTGAGTTTTTGGATGAGGAACCACCCCCGGCGGCTCACGTCCTATCGTCCATCGGTGGATCAAGTCTGAAATGAAGTTCCCCGCGCCCCGTCGTCAAATCGTGCGCTGGAAATCGTTGGCATCGCCCACAAATCTTGTTTTTTCTCCTAGCCCGTCACGCAATCCCATTTATTCTCGGGGCGGCGTGAGGCACGGCGCATCCGGCCCCGCATGACTCTCAAAATCGCATCGAATTCCCCATGAATCTCACACTCAAAGTATGGCGGCAGTCCGGGCCGAAGGCCCAAGGTAAGATCGAAACCTACGACGCGAAGGAGATTCCGACCGAGGCCTCGTTCCTCGAAATGCTCGACATCGTCAACGAGCGGCTCATCACCAAGGGCCAGGAGCCGATCCATTTCGACCACGATTGCCGCGAGGGAATCTGCGGTTCCTGCTCGCTGACCATCAACGGGA
>NZ_JBIKBQ010000164.1:0-5785 GCF_058122085.1 Luteolibacter sp.
GCGGCAACGAAAACCCGCCATGGTCCGTTAGGTCGTGCCGGCACAATCCTCGCGGTGCCGCGTAAATCCAAAACCGACCTGAGCCATGTCTCCCGCCTCCGGGGATTCAAGCTGCTGGAGCGATTTTAGGAGGCTTTCGCCGGGCTCGACACGCGCCGCGCCAAGTCCTCGCGCGACCTCGACTTCCGACGCAAGTTCGGCCCCCCTCCTTGCTGCTGTCATGCGCGAAATGATGAAAGATATCGTCGGCAATCCGCCTGCACCTGCGTTGGCGGCCGTGCGAGATCTATCGACTGGGAGGGACCATCGAACTGTTTTTCCGTTGGCTGAAATGTCTGCTGCGCTGTCGCCACTAACTGTGGGAGAGCGTGAAGTGGGCTCGCCGTGGCGGTCACGTCCTGCCGGCAATGGAATTTACCGCAGAGCCGCAAAGGTCGCGGAGGGCCGCAAAGGCATGTTTTTGAGGCGATTTCTTCGCGGCGTCCCTTGGCGGTTTGCGGTGAAACCTCTTGTGGGGGATCGCGCTCAGGGGTGCTGTTTGAGGCCTTGGAAGGCTTGCCAGGCGAACATGCCGAGGAAGATCGGGAAGACGATGGAGCCGGTTTGGGTGAACATCAGCACGGCGGTGATGATGGCGACGATGATGCTGGTCCAGAGGGTGATCTTGATGCGCGCGGGGCCAAGGAGGGCGTTGAGCATTTGTCCGCCATCGAGAGGGACGACCGGAAGGAGGTTGAGAATGGCCCAGAAGAAGCTGATGAGGATCAAGGTGTGGAGGAAATAGTCGCCGTGGTCGCTGAGCTCGGGGAGGACGCGCATGAGGAGGAAGACGGCGATGCCAAGGAGGATCTGGATGCCGGGACCGGCGGCGGTGACGAGGAAGCTTTGCCAGCGGTTCAATCGGCCGCCGGAATAGGCGGCGTAGCCGCCGAAGGCCTGGAGGGTGATGGCGCTGTAGGCCCCGAAGGCGCGGGCGGTGAGGGCGTGGCCGAGTTCGTGGACGAGGATGGAAATGAAGCCGGCAAGGACGAAAAGCCCGATTTCAAGGATGGCGGTGGCGGTGTCCGCGGTGGACGCGCCGCCGAGGATAATGAGGGAAATCCAGAAGAACGGTTGGACTTCCACGGGGATGCCGAAGATCGAAAAGCGAATCATGTGGGCCGTGATTAAGCGAAGATGGCGGGCGGTGCAAGGCCGGGACGTGAGGAAGGTCGGGTAACCTCAGGGTGCGAAGCCTTGACCCATTGGGATTCCGTGACTATTGAATTGGCGGCGGGGCGAGATTGATGGTGATTCGCCAGCCCTGTTATTTTTAAAATCCCGATGTTCCCGCGCGCTTTGCTCCTTTCCCTGACCGCTTTGTCGAGTGTCGGGTTCGCGCTGTTTTCCGTATCCTGCGGGGTGGCGGGTGAGCCGATGCCGTATCGGAAGGCGAATCGCGTGTTGTACCAGTGGCATGACGACGAGGGGGAGGGCCGGATTTCCGTCAGGATCAGTCTCACCGACCAGATCGCCGAATTCAAACGCGGCGACCGTGAAATCGGTTGGTGCTACGTGGCGACCGGCAAGGAGGGCCACGGCACGGCTCCAGGGAACTACAAAATCACCGAGAAGATCGAGGACAAGTATTCCAATCTCTACGGCTGGATTGAAGACGAGTTTGGAAATGTGACGGACGGCGACGCGCGGTCCCGCGACCGGGTGCCGGAGGGGATGGTTTACGTGCCGGCACCGATGCCGCACTGGATGCGGCTCACTTCGTATGGGGTGGGGATGCACGGCGGCTTGATTCCGGAGCCCGGAAAGCCAGCTTCCCACGGTTGTATCCGTTTGCCGAAGGAGTTCGTGCCGCTGCTTTTCGATGCCGTGGCGGTGGGGACTCCGGTGACGATCACCAACGCGCCGAGCAACCGCAGCCGCATGGAAATCGAGAGTCATCCGCCGGATCAAAACAGGGTTTCCGAGAGATCCAGTCCCCGTAATTCGAACGGGCTCCGGGTGCCCGGCAGCGCGGATTCGGTGACCTATCGCAACGGGCTACCGGCCCGCTACTACTGACGCGGAAGCATGCCGCGCGGGCTTACGACTCGGCCGGAACGTAGAGTTCGGAGCCTTTGGCGAGGATGGTGGCGTCGGTGAGGTCGAGTCCGTTGAGGGCGTTGAGCCGATCGGTGGTGGTGCCGTGTTTGGCGGCGAAGTCGCCATAGGTCATTTCGGCATCGACGGCGATCGGGTGGAGTTTTTTGTCGAGGGGCGCGGAAGGGGGCGTTTTTTCGACGGCGGGTTGTTCCGCGGTGTGTGTGATCGCAGGGGTGGGGGCCGGGATGGCGGGTTCCGCGGCGGGGGTCTTTTCAACCGGATCGGGAGTATTGGCTTGGGCAAGCGGCGAAGAGGACGGGGCGTCCGCGCGGAGCTTGATGACTTGGCCCGGACGGAGGGCGGTGGCCTTGACGGTGGGATTTGCCGCGGCCAGCGCCTCGACGCTGACGCCGTGCTTCCTGGAAATGCTGGAAAACGTCTCGCCCGACTGCACCGTGTGGGTCTTGTCGCTGGTCTTGGGTGACGGGGCTGCTGCGATAGTTGCAGGGGCGCTGCTGCCCGGGACTTTGAGCTTTTGGCCGGGCTGGATGACCGAGCTGATTTTCAAGCCGTTGGACTTGGCGAGTTTCTCAGGGCTGGTGCCGGTCTTGCGGGCGATTTTCTCAAGGCTGTCGCCGGCTTTGACCGTGTAGGTCGCGGCCGCCGTCGGCGCGGGGTTGGCGATGGTTTCAGTCTTGGTGACGGAGGATAAAACCGGGGCGGACGTGGTCCGCTGCTGGCGCGAGCCGCCGTTGTCGGAGCGCAGCTTGGAATTTTCGTCTTCCAACTGGCGGATCTGCCGCTCTTGTTCCCGGCAAAGCGATCGAAGCGTTTCCAACTCCGATTTCGCAAGCGCGGCGGGGGCGGCAAAAGCCATGGACAAGGTGGCGAACAGCAGGGTTGGCTTCATGACGTCGAGCTTTTTTCAAATTCCTTGGTTTGAATCAAGCGAAATTACGGCTTTCTTAACTACTGACGCTGTTT
The DNA here is from genome assembly GCF_058122085.1 of Luteolibacter sp. NCBI lineage: Bacteria > Pseudomonadati > Verrucomicrobiota > Verrucomicrobiia > Verrucomicrobiales > Verrucomicrobiaceae > Luteolibacter > Luteolibacter sp. The sequence continues at coordinate 3,064 of NZ_JBIKBQ010000164.1, forward strand.
TCGTTCTGACGAAAGAAACGCAAAAACGGGCGGCCCCGAAGGACCGCCCGTTGGCGTGGGATTGGAAGGACCGGATCCGCCTCAGTTGGCGCGGCCGGTATAGGAGTTGTCCTCGGTCTTGACGTTGATTTTCTCGCCGACGTTGATAAACAGCGGCACTTGGACGATGAGGCCGGTTTGCATCACCGCTGGCTTGTAAACGTTGTTGGCGGAGTCGCCTTTGACGCCTTCCGAGGATTCGGCCACGGTCATCACCATCGAGAGCGGCAGGTCCACCGCGACGACGATGCCGTCGGCGACGAGCAGGTTGTAAAGCTGGCCTTCGATGAGGTAGTTTTTCACACCTTCGATGAGATCTTCATAGACGACGGCGTCCTCGTAGGTGTTGGGGTCGAGGAAGTGGTAGCCGCTGCTGTCCTTGTAGGAATACTCGTGCGGGGTGCGCTCGAGGACGACGCCCTCGACGCTGTCGTTGGAGGTCATGCGGAGGTTGAAAACCTTCTTGGTCGCGACGCTGCGGATCGACATCTGGACGTAGGAAGCCATCCGCGGAGGCGTCTTGAGCTCGTGGTCGATGACGAGACAGACTTCGTTGTTGTGGCGGACGGCGTGTCCTTTGCGGAGGTTGATGATAGGTGTGCTAGCCATGATTTGTGCGCGGAGATAGGCCGGGATATGCGCTGAGGCAAGCCCGGATTGGGTGAAAACGGCGGCTCAGTCGCGCTGCTCTTTGATCCAGGCGGCGAGCTTCAAGTCGTCGTCGCCGGCGGCCCAGAGCTGGCGCAGGAAATCGGCAGGGTGGATGTCGCCGTGGTTTTTGAGAAAATTCCGGTCGCCGCCGCAGCCGAACATCAGGTCCGGATCGAGCTCGCCGCGGAGTTTCGCCCGGCCCTTGGCGATGAGCCGGGGCAGGTAGGGCATGCCTTCGAGTTCGTCGCCGAAGGTCGGCACGTCGTCGCGGGTGAGCACCTTGTCGCTGGGAAGGCGCTTCTGAACGGCGATGAAATAATCACGCCGCACCGCCGCGACGAGCAGCGCCGTCGAGATGGATGGCACGCCTTCGCCGCAGAAATCCTCGACGAAGTCGAAAAACTCGCGCGGCTGGCAGCCGATACTCGCGAGGAACACGAGGTCGTCGGAGCTGTAATAATTTTCGAAATCCAAGTCGCCGGATTGGAAGGCGGCGATGCGGCGGTCGAAGAGGGCGAGAAAGGTGTCGTTCCAAGTCATGGCGGGGAGTAGAGCGGGAAATCAGCCTTCCGCATGCTTTTTCTTCGCGCCCGGGGAGATCGCGTCGATGGCGGCGAGCAGCCCTTCATCCGGCATCGGCGACTGGAGCGTGTCGAGCGAGTCGTCCAACTGCGCCACCGTGCGGGCGCCGATGATCGACGAGGTGACGGCGGGGGAGCGCAACGACCACTGGATGGCGAGGTGGTTGAGCGGCATGCCATGGGCGGCGGCGAGGTCGCCGAGGGCGCGGATTTTTTCCTGCTGCGCGGCGACCTGCTCGACCTGGAGAAATCCCTCGGCGCGGGCGGCGCGGGAACCTTCCGGAATGCCGTCGAGGTATTTCGGCGTGAGCATGCCTTGGGCGAGCGGGCTGAAGACCACGCAGCCGATTCCCTCGTCCAGCAGGTAATCGAGAATCCCTTCGCTTTCCGGCCAGCGGTTGAGGATGGAGTAAGGCGGTTGATAGACCAGACAGCGGATGCCCATGTCCTTGAGGATCTTGACGGCCTTTTTGAGCCGTTTGAGCGGGTATTTCGAAAGGCCGACGTAGAGCGCCTTGCCGCTGCTGACGGCTGTGGCCAGCGCCGACATCGTCTCCTCAAGCCGGGTGTCCGGGTCCGGGCAGTGCGAGTAGAACACATCCACGTAATTCTGGCGGAGGCGCTTGAGCGACTGGTCGAGCGAGGCGAGCAGATGTTTGCGCGAGCCCTTCTGGCCGTAGGGGCCCTCCCACATGTCGTGGCCGGCCTTGGTGGTGATGATTAGCTCGTCGCGGTGGCAGGCGAAATCCTCCACCAGGATGCGCCCGACATTTTCCTCGGCTGATCCCGGAGGCGGGCCGTAGTTGTTAGCCAAATCGAAGTGAGTCACCCCGCGGTCGAAGGCGCGGCGCATGATGCGGCGGGCCTCCTGGAAATCATCGACGTGGCCGAAATTGTGCCAGAACCCCAGCGAAATAGCGGGGAGCAAAAGGCCGGAATCGCCGCAACGCCGGTAAGGCATGCGGCCGTCATAACGCGCTGAATCAAACATGCTCAGAAAGTGCCCGCCCGGCGACACCTTGCCAAGCTCAACGATGTGACCTCCGCGCAAAATCGCGGCCGGAGCCCCTTTCGCCGTGCGGGAATGAAATTTGCCCGTGCCGACGCTTGATCCGATCGACGACTGACGAAGGTGGTGCATTTCAAACCGCTGGGGCTGGAGACAGCGCGGGAGATTCTTGGGAAGCTGATGGCAGAGTTGAATGAGAGGCTGGAGGGGGTGAGGGCCGTGAAGAGGGAAGAAAGTTCTAGCTGCGAGACGCCACTAGCACGGCCTGCTGCGAGACGCAGCAGCCACGTTCGCGTAGAGCTGGATGAGAGCGCCGAAGAGCTGATCCTGCGGGAAGGATTGAGGCGGACCCCGAAATTCGGGCCAGGGGTTAAGCTTTGATTGTGGTGGTCGGGCGCGGGTCTTGAACCCAAACTAAACCACACAAAATGAAAGCAAAACG
>NZ_JBIKBQ010000165.1:0-5739 GCF_058122085.1 Luteolibacter sp.
GCCCCGAAAGTGCGGAGCCGCCGACCCTCCAGTCGGCAGCCAGATCTTTTCATTTCACACCCTTCCTTGTCTTGACTACATGTATTCAAGACTATACAACCAGCCATGACCTTGGCTTCCAGCCCGCAGCTTCCGGTGCGGCCAATCCCTCGGATCGCTGCGGCGGCGGCGCGTGAGCGACTGGCTGGCTTCCCGATTCTGACCATCACCGGTCCCCGTCAGTCCGGCAAGACCACGCTTTCCCGCCTGCTCGCGCCGGAGCTTCCCTACCTCTCGCTGGAGGATCCGGACACCCGCGCCTTCGCCACCGAAGATCCACGGGCCTTTCTCCGTCAGGTGGGCGATGGAGCCATCCTTGATGAGGTCCAGCGTGCGCCGGAACTTTTTTCCTACCTCCAGGCCGTCGTCGATGCCGACCGCCGGATGGGGCGCTTCATTCTGACCGGATCGAGTCAGTTTGAGCTGATCGGCTCGATTACCCAAAGCCTCGCCGGACGGGCGTCGCTGCTGCACTTGCTGCCATTTTCCTATGCAGAACTCCAAGCAGCGGGACGCGCGCCGACTTCGGTAAACGCCCTGCTCCACGCCGGTTTTTTTCCGCCGATCCATGACCGGCGGGTCGATCCCACCGTCTGGCTCCAGGATTACCTCAGCACTTACTTGGAGCGGGATGTACGGCAAATCCTCAACATTCAGGATCTCGCCACTTTTCAGCGCTTCATCCAGCTCTGTGCCGGGCGGATCGGCCAGCTTCTCAACATCACCTCGCTCGCGGCGGACACCGGCATCACCCGCGTCACCGCCGAGTCTTGGCTCTCCGTGCTCCAAGCCAGCCACTTGGTGTTTCTGGTGCGCCCTTGGTTCTCCAACCTCAACAAGCGACTCGTCAAGTCGCCCAAGCTCTACTTCTGCGATCCCGGGCTCGCTGCCTGGTTCGTCGGCGTGCGCACCCCCGCACACATCAGCGCCCACCCCCAACGCGGTGCCTTGTTTGAAAACTGGATCATGACCGAGCTCCTCAAGGCGCAGACCAATCACGGTCTCAAACCCACCCTCCACTTCCTCCGTGACAAAGAAGGCCACGAAATCGACGCCCTCATCGAAACCGGACCGGATACCTTCCACGCCGTGGAAATCAAATCCGGCGAGACCATTGCCTCCGACTTCTTTTCCGGTCTCGACTACTGGCGCGCCAAGCTCACCCGCCAAACCATCACCCCTTGGCTCATCCACGGCGGCACCGCCCTCCAGCAGCGGGAGAAAGCCACCGTCCTGCCGTGGAATGATCTTTCCCAGCTCATCGAAAAAATCGCCTTATAAAGAAAGGATGAAGGAGCGTAGGGAAGTGGTGTGTTCTGTCGAGATTTGCACACTGGTACCATTTCCCTTGGCTGGCCGCCGAAGCGTGCATGAAACCGCCTGTCTAACGCATGAATGTCAGCCCAATTTGAGTGGCTCCCAGCCTTTGCGGTAGGTTTTGTTGAGGTAGCGGTTGGCTTCCTCGCTGTTGGTGAACTTCATCTTGGCGGCATCATAATTGAGTTTCTCGCCGATTTTGCCGACGCGCAGGGCGATGTTTCCTAGCAGAATGGCCTCCGTGAAAGGAGCGGCATAGGTGAAGTTCGAGCCCGGATGCTTCCAGTCTTTCTCGCCGACGCAGGCGCGGCGCCACTCGGCATATTGGCCGTAGTCGCCCTGGCCATCGGGATTGCGCTCGAGGAGTTGTGGCGGTTTGCCCACGGCCGCTTCACCCGGGCCGATGACGATGCGCGGGCTGTCGCCATAGTCGCCCTGGATGAGCAGATCCGCCTTGGAGCCGAAATAGACGTTGCCGCTTTCCGGCATTTTGCGGGATGCCTCCAATTTTTCCGGCCGGCGGACGCGTTCTAGGGCGGGCACTTCCTTGCCGTCCTTGAGCAGTTTTCCTTCGTACCAATAGATGGTGAGTTCCGGACGGGGTTTGCCGTTGGGCAGCTTGCCGGCGGGGAAGACCCAGCGGAAGATGGCGCCGGAGGGGAACATGTCGGCGCCGTGCTGATAGATCTCGAGCACTTCGACGCTCTTGGGCACGCCGGGATTCATCGACCAGAAAATGCTGTCCATGGTGTGGCAGGCCATGTCGGCCAGGGCGCCACCGCCGAAGTCATAAAAGCCGCGCCATTTGAAGTCATGGTAAACCCCGTTCTTGTAGGGCCGCACGGGGGCCGGGCCAAGCCACAAGTCCCAGTTGACGTTGGCGGGCACCGGGTCTTCACCGACCGGGCGGGGCCCGCCCTGGGGCCAGATCGGGCGGTTGGTGACGCAGTGGATTTCCGCCACATCGCCGAGAAAGCCGCCGTTGACGTATTCATAGATCATGCGGTTGCCTTCGCCGGAGTGCCCCTGGTTGCCCATTTGGGTGGCCACCTTGTGTTTTTGCACGCCCAGATTCAACTGGCGGGCCTCCCAGACCGTGTGGACGAGCGGCTTCTGGGTGTAGCAATGCTTGCCAGCCGCCATCGCCAGCGCGGTGGGTTGATAGTGGCTGTGGTCCGGTGTCGCCACCATGACCGCATCGAAATTCTTGATCTCCTTGTCAAACAGCTCGCGGTAGTCCTGATAGAACTTGGAACCCGGCCAGGTGCCCGGGGCCATGCCCTGGCGGTTGGCGTCGACATCGCAGTGGGCGACGACGATATCGCCTGCCTTCTGCACGCATTGGAGGTGAGCTCCGCCCTTGCCGCCTGAGCCGATGATGGCCAGGCGGAGTTTGTCGCCCTTGTTCTGGGCGTGCAGGATGTTGAAGCCTAACTGGCTGGACAGGACGACTCCGGTCGAGGTTTTAAGAAACGACCTTCTGCTGATTTGGGGATTCATATTCGGATTGTTGCACTTTTTCGTGGTCGGAAAGCTACGGTCGGAAAAGCGTTCTTTTTCAAAATGCAGGAAATTGCTTTCGCGCCCGCCGCACTGGAAACGGTCAAAACGGGGACCGACGTCGGGGAGTGAGGAGGTTTTGACTTCACGATGGCGGGCGCGGCCTGTGGCACGGCGGCGCGGATGTTGAATGCGGCAGCGGCGAACGCGAGAAGGAGGCAGCAGCTTGATGGCTTATTCCGTCCTAATTTCAATGTCCTTGAACCACACCTCGCAGTCCTGGCCCCCATGAACCTGAAGCGCGAACTTGCCCTCACGCCGGCCGGGGTCGTCGTTCAACTCGGCGCTCTTGATTCCGTTGACGTGAACGACAATGTGGCCGCCACGTGCGCTCACCGTCATTTCGTTCCACTGGCCCGGCTTGAACCAGCGCTTCACATCCTCGGGTTTCGGCTGGCTGACCCATGAGCGACCGTTGGTTTCGTAGAGTCCTCCTGCATCATTGTCCGGATCGATCTCGGCCTGAAAGCCGGTGACGCCGCTGAATCCCTTTTCCTCAATACGGAAGTAGAGTCCGCTGTTGCCCTTCACCGCCTTGTATTTCAGGCGCACGGTGAAGTCGCGGTGAGTCTTGTCGGTGACGAGGTGACCAAAGTCATTTTCCTCCTTCGCGTGCGAGCCACGAATCGCGCCGTCGATGATTGTCCAATCGCCTTTGCCGACGACGTGCCAGCCGTTGAGGGTCTTGCCGTCCCAGAGCGGCATCCAGTTATCCTCGGCGCGAGTGGAAACGCCGAGGACGATGAAGGAGAGAGCGGTGAAGAAAATTCGTGGTGCGTTCATAACTGCTGGGAAATTCGACTGCTAGAAGTTTGCTTTCTGCGGGAGGCCCCTGAAAGAGCCATTGGGTCGGACCGGCCTGCCTGTCGTAGCCTTCTTGGCCTTCGTAGCTTCAGCGAAGTAGGCGGCGTAGACTGGAGGGCGGGAAAATGGGGGTTATGCGGTTGGCATCGTCCGCTCCGCCGGCCGCGGGCCGCAGCCGTTCGACCACCGGCGAGACGGGCAGGGCCACTCCACCGTGCCGGTAGCCCGCCATGGAAAAATCCGGGATTTCGTTGCCGAACGCGTCCGGACCGGGTCCGGCGGCCGCGGCCGCCGCGACGCCGGAGAGACTGGCAATCAGCAGCTGGGGAAGGAGGATCTTCATTGCGGGCGGTCCAACGGAAGTCCCATGACACGGCCGTGGCGCTGCGATGGAACGCGGGACGGGCTAGAGCGCGCCGCCGTTTGGCGCGGCGGGTTTGGCCGCGGGCTTGCCACGGTTCCAAACCTTGTCCTTGAGCCCGAGAAGGCGCAATTCTTTCGGAGCCAGGGCGGGCAGGCTGTTGGACGGTTTGTCCAGATAGAAGTAGGCGGTGGCGCAAACATCGTCGCTGCGGTAGATGTGGACGCCGGTCTTGGGGAAATTCGCATCGGTGACTTTCAGGTTGGCGTGCTCGTCGAGAAGACGCCCCTGAATGGCGCGGCCGTTTTCCCTACCAAGAAACCAAACCGGCTTGAGCGGCACGCCCGCGGCAATCATCTCGCGCACTTTTTCCATCGACTGATTGCCCATTTGTTGGAGCGTCACCTTGCAATCCGCATGGAAATAGACCGGATCGTCGATGTGGTAGCGGTAGAAGGCATACACATCGTGCTGCTGATCGGCCACCAGCGAGCCGGACTGGCGGCACACGAACTCACCCTGCCCCCAGCCGCTGCCAATGTAATCCTCGGTGCCCGTGCCGACCAGCGTGGGAGTGTCGGTGTCGCCGTCGAGATAGACTTTCACCTCGCCCTCGCCAAACCAGGTGCCGCGGTAGGCGGGATTCCCAATGACGCCGATGTTGGCGCCGAGATAGCGCCCCTTGCCCTCCACCTTGGGAAGCAGCACAAAGTCCTCGCCGACGGTGGTGGCGGGCACGCGGTTCCAGCAGGCATGGAAATAGAGCGCGTCAGTGGCGGGCTTTTCGACGACGAGCGCGTTGATATCATACCACAGCCACACTTCCCTTGCCGATTCATTGGTCACCGTGATGGAGGCGGATGTCCGGTAGGGCATGGGGATGGTGAAGACGAAGGATCGCGCTTCCGGGCTGGAGAACAACGCGTTGTCGTAGCGGGCGGTTAGACCGTGGGCGATGCCGAAGAAGTCGCCGATGGGCGCGGATACGGCGGGCGTGGGAGCGCCGTCCCATGTCATGTCGATCCGGACGGCGCGGAGTTGTTCGGGGTCTTTGGCGATCGAACCGCTGAACCACATGCGCCGGATGATGCCCGCGCCCTGCGCGGCATAGATCGCCTTGGTCTCGCCGGGCTGGATGACATGGAACGCGTTGCCCTTGGCGCCTTTGTTGGTTAGAGATCCCTTCCCCTTTTCGCCGGTGGGGTTTTCCGGGCTCACCCAGCGCGTGTGGGTGCCGGCCTCCGGCGCGCGGCAGAGGTCGGGCGTGGTTTGGGCGGACACCCATCCGGCAATGATCGGCGCAAGGGAGGGAATGAGATACAATGGATTCAAATAATGACGCATTCCGCGCATACGGGTTCGGGAGGGGGGCTCTTTCGGCAGCGTTAAAGACCAAGAAATCCGGGGGGCAGCCGTTTGACTGGTATGGGAAGCTGAATTTCGTCCATCAGTTGTTTTCTCGCCGGCTCTCATTTCCCGAGCGCGCGGAAAATCAGGGGCTCGAGGAAATGGAACAGGAACACCACCGCCAGACCGCAGGTGAAGGGGGTAGATTGCTAGGAAATTGCTTTTGGGGTGAAGGCCGTTGAAAGAGCGGGTGGCCGGACCGGAGGCGGGGAAAAAGGGGGTTGAACGCCGTCCGGCATGACCGGACGGCG
>NZ_JBIKBQ010000166.1:0-5607 GCF_058122085.1 Luteolibacter sp.
CCTGCGGCCCGTTTGTCTGGACGAAAGGTCCTGAGAAACTGCGGCGGATCATCCAACTAACCAAGTCTTATCAAATCCAAACGCACAGTCACTAAGGAAACGGTGCACTAGTCCAGGACGATGGCTTCATCCCGCGCCGCCAGGCTCTCGCGGGTCACCGGGATGAAGCCGCCGTCCAGACACTCGCAGGAAACGTAGCTGCGCGTGAGTTCCGGGTTGCCGAAAATCGTGCAGACCGCCGTGTCCGCCGCGTCCCGACCGGTGGCGATGCGGACCAGGCCGTTGAGCGGCGCGTGGCGGGTGGCGTCGAAGACGAACCAGTCGCCGCCGATGAAGGCCTCGAAGCAGGCGTGGAAATCCGGCGGGTTTAGCTGATAGGCATAGTAGGTCGCGTAGCGCGCCGGCACGTTGAGCACGCGGCAGAAGGCGATGCCCAGATGCGCGAAGTCCCGGCACACGCCCTCCCGGCGCTCGTATGTTTCGATTGCCGAGCACGTTTCACCCGAACTCCCGCCGACGTAGGAGATGTTCGCGAAAATCCAGTCGCTCACCGCGGCTGCGACGGCGTGCGCCGTTTTCAAATGCCCGAAGAGATCCTGCGCCTGCTGCCTGAGCCGGTCGGACTGGCAGTAGCGGCTCGGGAACAGGAATGGCATGGCCGCGGGGCTCAGAATGTCCGGGCCGTCCGTGCGCAAGGCGCCCACCGGCACGACGCGCGCCGAGGTACGGACATTCGCCTGATAGGAAATTTGCAACGCTCCCGGTCCGGTCGCCCTGATCCGCGCAAAGCGATTCATCCCGATGCCGAACTCCTCCACCGGCAGGCCGGGGTCGGTGACCAGCGATTCGTCGAGAATTTTCTGCCCGCCCGCCTTGAGGCATTGGATCGCGAAAAGAAAAGTCGCGGAGTCCTGAAGCGTGTAATCCAGCTCGCAGGTGACGCGGAAATTCATCGGGGGATCGAGGACTGCGTGGTTTGAACTTTCCGAAGGCAACAAGCGGAGGGAATGCCCCCGCCGTTCGCGCTGCAACTCAAATCGGGGCGATTGCCGAAGTGATTTGAACGGCCCCCGCATCCGTGCTATGTTGTCCGGCTCAAATCCCGGAATATCAAATGCACTTCCAGCCGGGACTCACCAAAAATCGAAAGGACCAAAAAAATGAAACTCCACACCGATAACCACATCCTGATCCGTTCAGCCCTGATCCTGGCGCTGGCCGTCTGCTCTCCCGTCCAGGCCCAAGGCCCTGGAGGACGAGGAATGATGAAAGGCAAAATGATGGGATATTGCCGGGAAATGACCGGGCAAAGACAGCAAATGATGGAAGCCTTCAAGGCTCAGGACGCCGCCCTCACCGAGCAACTCGCCAAGCTGAAGAGCGCTCCCGACGACAAGAAAATGGAACAGATGACCGCCCTCGTCACCCTCATGGCGGAGCAACGGATCGCCATGAACGCGCACCGGGAGAAAATGCAGGACCTGATGACAAAGCACATGCTGCGACACATGGAGGCGGGCAAGGAGTTCATGGCCGACTGCCCGATCCTCAAGGCGCTGCAGGATACGGATGAAAAAAAGGACGACTCCGACACCGGACATCACGCGGAATAATAAGGCCGCGCGGCTGACGCCGGAAAACCGGAACCCTCAATTCCGGTCACCGGCATCAGTTCTGACATTGACGATCCGGGCCACCACGGTCGATCTTCCCCGTGCGAGCCCGGATCGTCCATGTCACTCGATTTTTCCCATCTCAACCAAGTCCCGGGCCTCCGTGAATGGATCGTCGCGGACAGGTGGCAAAATGATTTCAACCCGACCACCTTGTTGCGGAGCCAAGCCTACATTTCCGAGCGGCTCATCAAGCAAGTCAAGATCACCCACGACCCTGAAGGGCGCGGAGTCTTCGTCGAGGCCAGCGTCCACGGCACCTCGCCGAGGCCTTATCTGGCAGACATTCTGTTCCGCGAGAAGCGCGGGATTTGGAGCGCCGAGCCCGAGTGTTCCTGTCCGGTGGGCTTCCACTGCAAGCACGCCGCCGCGCTGCTTGCCCTGATCTCGTTCGAGCTCGCCCGCGGGAAAGTAAACGTTTTCGGCAGCGGCACTCCGCAGCTCGCGCCCGAGCTCCGCGACTGGCTGAAGGAAATCGAAAAAGCCGCCGAAGCCGGTCGCGCGCAGTCCGCCGTGCCGGTCGCCAAGCCCGAGAACCGCTTCCTCGCCTACTGCATCGAGCAACCGGTCTATCAGGCAGGCTCCAGGTTGAACTTCGTCATGCGCGTCGGCACCCGCCAGAAAAACGGCAGCGTCACCATTTCCGACTCCCGCGCCAGTGCCGACCCCTCGAAACCGCCGAAATACATGACGCGCGAGGACCTCTTCGTCGCCTCCCTCTATCACCAGCGCTATCGCAAGCTTCATCTCTGGAACGACATGCCGCTCCAAGGATCCGATTGGGAGGACCTCCTGGAAGGTGCCAGCGCGACCGGGCGCTTGTTTTACGGAGTCGAGACCTACCGGAAGAGCAATGCTGGCGATTACCGCCCGGTCACCCTCGGCCCGGCCGTGTCGGTGGAAGCCACTTGGAGAACTTCACCGGATGGCAGCGCCCGGCCGGTGCTGCGTTGCGAAAACCCCGACATCATCATCCTGCCCACCCAGCCGCCCCGGTATTTCGATGCCGCCACCGCCACCCTCGGCCTGCTTGAAAGCGAGCTCTCCGGCGCCGTGCTCGCCGCCTGGCAAAACGGCCCTGTCGTTTCCGCCAACAATCTAGCCGTCATCTCCACCCGCTTCTCCGCCATCGCCGCCGCCACCCTGCCCGCGCCGGTCAGGATGGAAACCGAGACTCGCCCCGCCTCGTCACCGCAGCCCCACCTTCGCGTCCATTCCCGCGTCCTCGGCGGCAGATGGGACCAGCAGACCTTCACCATCGGCCAGCTTTCATTTCGTTATACCGACAGCCCGTCGCTCTCGCCGCTCGCCAAGGGCCATGTCGAGAGCCATGTGGAGATCCGCGGCGGCAAGCGCGTCGTCTGGCCCCGCGATTTCAAGGCCGAGCACACCTTGGCCAAGCGACTGATGAACGTCGGCTTCATCGCCCTGTCCGAAATCCTCGCGCCCGTGCATCTCGACATCGCCGCGCTCTATTCCTGCGTCCCCGCCGTGCCGCTGCCCACCCCGCAGCTCGCCTGGCTGAATCTGTTGGAAGGCCCGGAAATGCAGAAACTCCGCAACGCCGGATGGACCATCGAGATCGATCCCAAGTCCGGCCTAACCGCCCACGACGCCAGCGAATTCTTCCCCGCCATCGAGGCCGATCCGGACCACGGCATCGACTGGTTCCGCTTCGACATCTCCTTCGAGCTCGGTGGTAAAAAACTCAGCCTCATCCCCATCATCGCCGACGCGATCCGCCAGGATTTCCCGTCCGCCGACTCCCCGGATCTCCCCGAGTTCATCACCCTGCCGTGCGAAAACCCCGAGGACGGATTCATCCGCTTTCCCGCCCGCCGCCTGCTGGAAATCGTCGATCAAGTCCGCCACCTGTTCCACGGCAATGCCTCGGGCGACGGCCCGATCCGCATGGACCGCCTCGCCGCCGCCGGCGTGGCCGACACCCTCGCCATCGACTCCTCTGAGACCACCCGCGCCCTCGCCAAGCTCGGCCACAGCCTCAAAAACATCACCGCCCTGCCGCCGGCGGAAATCCCCAAAACCGTCCGCGCCGAGCTCCGCCCCTATCAGGCGGAAGGCTTCCGCTGGCTCCAGTTCCTCGCCGCCCACGGCCTCCATGGCATCCTCGCCGACGACATGGGCCTCGGCAAAACCGTCCAGACGCTCGCCCACCTCGCCGCCGAGCGCGCTAAAAAGCCCGGCCTGCCCTCGCTCGTCATCGCCCCCACCTCGGTCGTTCCTAACTGGGCGGACGAAGCCGCGAAATTCACTCCCAAGCTCAAGGTGCTCGTCCTCCAGGGTCAGGACCGCGCCGCCGAGTTCGGCAAGATCAAAAAGGCCGACATCGTCCTCACCTCCTATCCGCTGCTCACCCGCGATTTCGAGCAACTCTCGAAACAAGACTGGCACATCCTCATCCTCGACGAGGCGCAATACATCAAGAATCCCAAGGCCCTCGCCGCCCAGAACGCCTGCAAACTCAAGGCCGCCCACCGCGTCTGCCTCTCCGGCACGCCCATGGAAAACCACCTCGGCGAGCTCTGGAGCCTGATGCGCTTCCTCATGCCCGGATTTCTATCCGACGAGAAAACCTTCAACAGCCACCTCCGCCGCCCCATCGAGCGCGACCGCTCCGGCGACGCCCAGCTCGCCCTCAACCGCCGCGTCTCCCCGCTCATCCTCCGCCGCACCAAGGACCAGGTCGCCACCGAGCTCCCTGCCAAGACCGAGATCATCCACGGCATCGACCTGTCCAAGAAACAGACCGACCTCTACGAATCCGTCCGCGCCGCCATGGACAAGCGCGTCCGCGACGCCATCGCCGCCAAGGGCCTCGCCAAGTCCCACATCATCGTCCTCGACGCGCTGCTCAAGCTCCGTCAGATCTGCTGCCACCCGCAACTGCTCAAAACCCCCGCCGCGCAGAAAGTCACCGAGTCCGCCAAGCTAGACTACCTCACCGCCGAGCTCCTCCCCACCCTGATCGAGGAAGGCCGCCGCATCCTGTTATTCTCCACCTTCACCTCCATGCTCGCCCTCATCGAGGAGCATCTGGAGAAGGAAAAGATCCCCTATCTGAAACTCACCGGCCAGACCCAGGACCGCGCTTCGTTGGTCAAAAAATTCCAGCAAGGCGAGACCCCCGTCTTCCTCATCTCGCTCAAAGCCGGCGGCACCGGCCTTAACCTCACCGCCGCCGACACCGTCATCCACTACGACCCGTGGTGGAACCCCGCCGCCGAGAACCAGGCCACCGACCGCGCCCACCGCATCGGCCAGACCAAGCCCGTCTTCGTCCACAAGCTCGTCTGCCGCGGCACCATCGAGGACCGCATCCTCGACCTCCAGAAACACAAGTCCGCCCTCGTCGAAGCCCTCCTCTCCGACGAGACCAGCAAGCTCAAGATCGACGCCGAGACGCTTTCCCACCTGCTCTCGCCGCTGTCACAATGACGTGGGCGCACAGCGTCTTTTCACCGCAGTGGAGCAGGGTCGGACGGAAAGAATTCCTTGAATCATCCGGCAAGCGATGTTCTACTATCAAACCTGTAGAAACCATTATGAAAACGAAAACCATATACCAAGTTGTCGTCAAGGATAGCAGATCGAAGGTCGCGGACTGGACGCAGGAGTTTGAGCATCGCCCGACCCCGGGCGACCGGCTCCGGATTCCTGAGAACGTGGCGCGGAACCTTGAGGGATATGAGCCCGAAGCAACCGTTTCGCTGGTGGAAATGGACCTGGAAACCGGTGACTTCCTGATTGTGGCCGATGCGGCATGCAAGCTGGCCACCAACCAGCGGCCCGTGGTCACTCTGAATGCCAGCCTGATCCCGGAGAGAATCCGTGAAGATGTCGAGGACCATGTGCGGCGGCGCTTGGATCTGCCGGTGCTGGAGTGGGAGGACAGTACCGCAACCGCACCCATCAT
>NZ_JBIKBQ010000167.1:0-5564 GCF_058122085.1 Luteolibacter sp.
AAAGCCTTGGGAATAGTCGGTTTTGTCGGGATTTCTTGGCATTCAGGAAGACTGAAGGCACAAAATACAGTGTACAAGCCTGTTAGGAAAGCCTCCCGTGGTATTTCCCTAATGGAGGAACCCTGGGATTTTGCGGGCGTAAATTGGCTGGTCAGCACCCGTGGGAAATGGTTTGAAGCCCGTGCGAGCGATCCGCTTCGCGACGATGAACGACTCCCTCGGAGGCCACTCGGGCCACAAACCTCACCTCTCGGTAACCACTCTCGCTGCCCTGGGCATTGTTTTTGGCGATATCGGAACGAGCCCGCTTTATGCGTTCCGCGAATGTTTTTCCGGCCACCACGGAGCGCCGATCAGCCCTCAGAACCTGGTGGGCGCCGCCTCGCTGATCGTCTGGTCGCTGCTGCTGGTGGTCTCGGTGAAATATTTGTTCATCATCCTCAAGCTGGACAACAAGGGCGAGGGCGGGATTCTGGCGCTATCGACTTTGATCCGGGGCGCGGTGCGGCGGCTCGGTGGAAATGACCCGCAGAAGATTTTGTTATTCGGCCTGGCGGGCGCGGCTTTGATTTATGCCGACGGCATGCTGACTCCCGCGATCTCGGTGCTCAGCGCCGTGGAGGGACTTTCAGTGAGTAGTCCGGCGCTGGCACACTGGACGGTGCCGCTGGCGGTGGTGATTTTGATAGGGCTGTTTTCCATCCAGAAGTTCGGCACGGGGAATGTGGGGAAATTGTTCGGGCCGGTGGTGTTGCTGTGGTTTTCCACGCTCGCGCTGCTGGGCATCGGGGCGCTGTGGCATCACCCGCAGGTGCTGCTCGCGCTGAGTCCGTCAGAGGGGATCGCGTTTCTTATCCGCGAGTGGCAGCACGCGTTTCCGTTGCTGGCGGCGGTATTTCTGGCGGTGACCGGCGGTGAGGCGCTCTACGCGGATCTCGGGCATTTCGGCACCCGGCCGATCCGCGTCGGCTGGTTCTCGGTGGTGCTGCCCGCGCTGGTTTTAAACTATCTCGGCCAGGCGGCGCTGCTCACGGCCGATCCGTCGGCGATCCGCAGTCCGTTTTTCCTGCTCGCTCCGGAAATCCTACAATTGCCGCTGACCATCCTGGCGACCGGGGCGGCGATCATCGCCAGCCAGGCGCTGATTTCCGGCGCGTTCTCCCTAACCGCACAAGCGGTGCAACTCGGCTGCATGTCGCGGGTTCGGATTCTTTATACTTCCGAGCACTCGATGGGCCAGGTTTATGTGCCGGTGGTCAACCACGTCCTGGCGGTTGCGTGTATTTTGTTGGTGATCGTGTTCGAGACCTCGTCCGCGCTGGCGGGGGCTTACGGCGTTGCCATTTCGCTAACGATGACGATCACCTCGCTGTTGTTCTTCTCGGCGGCTCGCGCGGTTTGGGGTTGGTCAAAATTCAAGGCGGGCCTGATCACGGGGGTTTTCCTGTTGCTCGACGGCGCGTTCCTCGCCGCGAACGCCCTGAAAATTTGGCCGTCCGGCTGGCTGCCGCTGCTGATCGCCGCCGTGGTGATGTCGATCATGCTGATCTGGATCTGGGGCCGCCAGCGCTTGTATGCGCGGATCTTGCGAGACTCGCTGCCGATCGATGTCTTGCTCAAGGATCTGCACAAAGGCAAAATCCACCGGGTTTCCGGCACCGCGATTTACATGAGCGGCAAAGGCCTGCAAGTGCCTACCGCGCTGCTGCATAATTTGAAGCACAACCAGGTCCTGCACGAGCGCGTGATCCTCCTGCACGTCATGACGCTCGACCAGCCGCGGGCGAATCCAGGTGATATGCTGGACTACGAGGATCTGGGAGACGGCGTGCATCGCGCGACCCTGCGCTTCGGCTTCGCGGAAACTCCCGACGTGCCCACCGCTCTGAAACTCAGGATGCCGGAGAGCGCGCGTTTCCAGCCGGGCAAGGCGACTTATTTCCTCGGTCGCGAAACCTACGGCGTCGGGAAAAAAGCGACTTTCATCGACCGGCTCCGTCTCTCGCTTTTCGCGGCGATGGCCCGCAACGCCTCTCCCGCGACTGCTTATTTCCAGCTTCCTCCCGGCCGCGTCGTCGAGCTCGGCGGACAAATCACTTTGTAAATGCCGGCAGGAATTCCCGCAGCACCCGCCGTGGCCACCCCATCTTCCCTATCCATCACCGGCCTTGGGGCGCTCTCCGCGCTCGGGGCGGGCATCGCATCCCATCACCGGGCGCTGCTGGCGCGGCAGGTGCCGTTCCGGAAACTCGGCGAACTGCTCGGTGCCGACAGCCCGCACGCGGCGCGGCCCGGCGCGTGGATCGAGCGGCGCTCGTTGTTAGTGAACCGCAAGTGGAGCCCGGCGACGATGGCCGCGCTGCACGTCGCCCGCGAGGCGATTGCCGAAGCCGGCTGGACCGCGGAGGAACTGCGCGACGCGGCCTTGGTCGTCGGCACCAGCCGGGGAAACGCCGCGGGTTGGCTCGGTCCGTGGCCGGGGCGCAGGCCGTTCAAGCTGATGGCCGCGAGCAACACCATCCACAGCGAACCGGCGTCGGCCATCACCATCGAGTTCGGCATCACCGGGCCTAACCACGTCCTCGCCAGCGGTTGCGCCGCGGGCCTCGACGCCATCGGCATCGCGATGATGCTGGTGCGCTCCGGCACCGCGCCGCGCGCGCTGGCGGTGGCGGTGGATCTGCCGCTGGTGCCGGTCCTGCTCGATAACTATGCCGCGTCCGGCCTGTTATCCGCGGACACGGATTTGAATCCCTATCATTCCGCATCGTCCGGTTTCATCCCCGCCGAGGGCGCGGCGGCGATGGCCATCGAGCATCGCGAAGGCCGTTTCCCCCGGCTCGCGCACTATGGCTGCAATGCCGACGCGTGTGATCCGGTGGGTATTCCCGCCGATGGCGGGCGCACGCCGGAGTTGATAGAAAAGGCGGCCCGCCTCCACGGCAGCCCGTCCGCCATCTGTCCGCACGCCACTGGAACCGCCGTGCAGGCCGTGGCCGATCCCGCCGCGCTGAGCCGTTGTTTTCCCGACTCGCGGCCCAGCCTGCATCTGTTGAAGCCCTTCACCGGCCATACCATCGGCGCGAGCGGATTGTTGGAGAGCGTGATCCTCGCCCGTTTCGCGCGCGACCGCCAACTCCCGCCGAACCTCGCCGGACGCCGCGCTCCCGCCGGATTCCAGCTGCCCGACGAGGTGCTTGAAAACCGCGGTTCCATCTATAAACTTTCCCATGGAATGGGCGGGCACAACGCCCTGCTTGTTCTGACACCGCCATGAGCCCGACACGTCGCCTTGAAGTTTCCATCGATGACCAGACACTGAAAGTCATCGAGGGCGATCAATGCATCCGCCGATTTGATATCTCCACCGCCACCAAGGGCATGGGTTTCACCATGAACAGTTATCGCACGCCGACCGGCCGTTTCCGGGTGGCGGAAAAAATCGGCGAAGGCGCAGCGAGCGGCACGATTTTCAAGCAGCGGGTGGCCGCGGGCTTGTGGCTTCCGGGTTCCGCGGTCGAGGGCGATCTGGTCCTCAGCCGGATTCTCCGCCTCGAAGGACTGGATGTTGAAAATGCAAACACGCTGGAGCGCTTCATCTATATCCACGGCACGAATCACGGGGACAAGCTCGGCCAGCCCGCCAGCCAGGGCTGCATCCGTCTCCGCAACGACGAGGTGATCGAGTTGTTCGACATGGTGAGCGAAGGAACCGAATTGGAAATCCAGCCCGCCACCAAGCGCGGCGTGAAGTTGTTTTTCATCGATTGTGATTCCACGCTTTCGACGATTGAGGGAATCGACGAGCTGGCGCGCGGCAAGGGCGGTGATGTTTTCGAGCGGGTCGTGGAGTTGACCAACGCCGCGATGAACGGCGAGGTTCCGATCGGCGAGGTGTTCCCGCGGCGGATGGAGATGATCCGTCCGGACCGCGAGCTATGTGATGCGGTGGCCGCGCTTTATGTGGAAACCATCGTGCCGGGCGCTGAGGAAATGATCCGCGAGCTGAAGGATGCCGGCTGGCTGCCCGTCATCCTGTCGGGTGGTTTCGCGCCCTTGATCCAGCCGCTGGCGGCGCGCCTGGGCATCGCCCACGTGGAAGCCGTGCCGCTCTATTTCCACGAGGATGGTTCCTATAAAGGCTATGGTGAGGATTATCCAACCACGCGCAACCTCGGGAAAAACGAAGTGATCCGCGAATGGAAACAGGCGCTGTTGCCTGAGCGTGTGGCGATAATGGGTGATGGAATGTCGGATCTGGAGACCAAGCCGGACGTTGATGATTTCATCGGATTCGGCGGCGTGGTGGCGCGCCCGAAGATAGAGAAAGGGAGCGATCACTGGCTGGCCGACATGAGCGACAGGTCTGTTTTGAAAGGTATCATCTCGAATGATCCGATTAGAAAATCGTGAGCCATAGCATCCGGCGCGGCTCCCGTGATACAGATTTAGCTTGCTAGCTCGTTGTTTGTTTATAGGTTGCTCCCGACATGAGCACTACTCCTAAGAAAAACACGCCACAACGTGTCCGTTACACCGATGCCCAGAAGAAAGAAATCGTGGACTTTGCCACGAGCTACAATGCCGCAAACGGTCGTGGCGGCCAAAGCGCTGCTGCTAATAAATTCAAGGTCTCCCCGATTTCGGTGGCTGCTTGGATGAAAGGCGCCGGCGCTCCGAAAGCCGCCGCCCCTGCGAAGGCGGCGAAGGCACCAAAGGCCGCCAAGGCAGCGAAGCCCGCCAAGGCAGCGAAGCCCGCCAAAGCAGCGAAGCCCGCCGGCAAGAGCAAGGTCGGCACCCGCTACACCGCCGAGCAGAAGAAGGAGGTCGTTGACTTCGCCGTTGCCTACAACGCGGCGAACGGCCGCGGTGGCCAAAGCAAGGCAGCCGCGAAGTTCAAGGTTTCCCCACTCACGGTGATGGCCTGGTTGAAGGCCGCCGGCGTCAAGAGCTCCTCCAAGAAGGCTGCGAAAAAGGGCGCCCGCGCCGCCGCGCCTGCGAAGGCCGCCAAAGCCGCGAAGAAAGCATCCTCGTCGGCATCAGGCAGCTTCGATGCCAAGCTCGGCGCGCTTCTCGCGTTGAGCAAGGAAATCGCCAATGCCGAAGCCGCGCTCGCCCAACTCAAGGGCAAGTTCAGCTCGCTCAAGGCGTCGCTCTAATAGAAATCAAATCATTATCTCACAGGCCGTCTCCCCATCAGGGAGGCGGCCTTTTTTTGTTTCACCAGACGACGTCCGTGGTCACCTCGCTCCAGCGCAAGTGATCCGCCTCGAACACGAAGCGGCCGAGGAATGATTGCTCCTTGAGCAGCAGCGGCAGCCAGTGCTGGTCGTCCTCCCACATCCGGTGATAGGGAATCGCATCGAGCGTGGTCCACAGCGGCACGGCCTCGTCGGTCTCGGTGGGAGTGCCGCTGAAGTCGTCCGAGCGATAAACATGGCAGAGAATGTGCGGGCAGTCCGACATCGAGAACCGCAGTTCTCCCAGCTTTCGCGGCGCGTGCGGCGTGACGTGGAGCTCTTCCTGCGTCTCGCGAATCACGGCCTCCAGCGGCGTCTCGCCGG
>NZ_JBIKBQ010000168.1:0-5508 GCF_058122085.1 Luteolibacter sp.
CTCCTTGCAATGCCTCCTCTCCATCATGGTCATGGCCACCCTGGCCGGAGTGGCGCGGGGCCAGCGCGACCTGGCAGCTTTCGCCCAGGGTCTCACCCGGTTCCAACTCCGCGCGCTGGGCAGCTACTACTGGGAGATCGAAAGCGGCCTGCATCAACGTCTGGACGTGACTGCGGCGGAAGATGCCAGCCGGGTGCGCAACCGCAACGGGTTGCTGGTGCTGGGCATCCTGCGCCGCTGCGCGATGGGAATCTACTACGACTGGCGGCGTGGGCGCAAAAACAAGCGGCAATCGACGTTGAAGGACTTCCATGACGACATGCGCCGCTTCAACAACCGCCACGCCTTCGCCACCATCACCTCACCCCGCCGATGACCCGTGCAAAAATCCGCCCTGCCATTGCGGATTTCACCCGGCTGGGCCTAAATCGGCGCATGTCCGACAGCGTCCCGACCCTCGAAACCCGCGAAGAAGTGATGTTTTTCGACACCGACTGCGGCGGCGTGGTCCACAATCTCGCCTACCTGCGGATGATCGAAACCTGCCGCACGCGCCTCGCCGCGCAAATGGGCATGGACCTGCCGACGATGTCCGGCACTCAGGTTTACCCGGTGGTCACCCGCACCGAGGTCGATTACAAGCTGCCGGCCAAGCTCGGCGACTGGCTGGTGATCCGCGGCCGGCTCGATGAAATGTCGCGCGCCCGGTTCTGGTGCGCTTTTGAAATGGTCCGCGAATCGGACGGGGCGCTCCTTGTCACCGCCCGCCAAGCCCTCGCGCTGGTCCAAATGCCCGCCGGCAAACCCATGCGCCTGCCCGCGGAATGGGCGCAGCGCTGGGCGTGAGCGGGGAATTCGCCCCAACGCAGGAATCGACAGCCGCGCTCGTTGCGCTACGTTGCCGGCGAATGAATTTGAAGGAACTCGGCTGGAACCCGGAATTGGAAACTGCCCGCGCGGCCTTCGCCGGAAAAGGCTGGGTGCCTGCGCGGCTGATCCGCGAGACGGTCATCAACTACGGCGCTTTCCTCGCGGACGGCGATGAAATCGACGTCATCCTCTGCGGCCGCGTCTGGCACGAGGCCGCTTGCGACGCGGATTTGCCCGCCGTGGGCGACTGGGTGATGGTCGAGCTCGGCGATGAAAACCAGCCGTCCGTGATCCGCGCGATGCTGCCGCGGCGCACCTGTTTCTCCCGCAAAATGCCCGGCAACAGCAGCCAAGCGCAGGTCATCGGCGCGAACATCGACCTCGTCGCCGTGGTCACCGACGCCGGGCCGGATTTCAACATCCGCCGGATGGAACGCTACTTCATGCTCATCGGCCGCAGCGGCGCGAAGGCGGTGGTGCTGGTGAACAAATCCGACCTTTTCCCCATCGAGCAAAGCCAGACCGCCGCCGCGGAAATCGCCGCGTTGTGGGACGGCGCGAGCGTCCACGTCACCAGCGCGGTGAGCGGCCAGGGCCTCAAGGTGCTCAAGAAATACATCAAGAAGGGCGTCACCATGTGCATCGTCGGCTCCAGCGGCGTCGGCAAATCGACCCTGGTGAACCAGCTTTACGGCGAGGACTGGCAGTGGACCAGCGAGGTCAACGAGATCACCGGCAAAGGCCGCCACACCACCACCTCCCGCGAGCTCGTCCCGCTGCGCAACGGCGGCATGCTCATCGACAATCCCGGCATGCGCGAGATCCAGATGTGGACCGACGAGGCCACCCTGCGCGACAGTTTCGCCGACGTCGAGACGCTGACCGCCGAGTGCAAATTCTCCGATTGCAGCCACCGCAAGGACGCCAAGTGCGCGATCCGCGCCGCCGTGGAGGCCGGCACCCTCGATCCCGCGCGTTATGAGAATTTCCTCAACCTCGAAAACGAGATCGCCGCGTTGAAAAAGCGCTCCGAAAAGCGCCAGATGGCCGTCGAGCGCTGGGCCAAGCGCAACAGCGTCAAAGCCCGCAACCTCGCCGATCGAATCCAGCTCGAAAAGGACCACCGCGGCGACGTCTGACGCGGCGGCGGGATCCATGGGCCTTCGGGAAATCCAACCCCGATTCTCCAAACCAATCCCGCCTGAGCCACCAGCCTCAAACCCCTATCGTGAAACGCGTCCATCGCACCCACAGGATCAAGGCCGCTCTCGCATCAGCGGCGGCAGCGCTACTTGTGCTGCTGGCGATGTCCCTCAACATCGGCGGCGTCGACAATTTCGTTTCGATCATCACCGGCTACGGGGCTCTCTTCCCGGGCGTGGCTTTCATCGCGGCAGGCATCGGATGTTTCCTGGCGTTCCAACGAATGCGCTGGAGCCTCATCGCCGGAGCGCTGGCCGGACTCTTGGGTGGGTGGATCATCGTCCTTTGGATCGTGTCGCACATCTGAATACTAACATCACCGCGGAGTTTTCACGGGTTCCGGGCGTGGCGGTGACCGGAGCGCGTCACGGGCATTTCCTGCGCGGTCTTGCACAGGCGATGCGGAGCGGGGTGGACAGGCGGATGCGATCGTCTCAAACTCTTTCATGGCTGCGCCCAAATCACCGAACCTGGTCTCCGTGACCACCATCAATGACGATGGTTCGCGCTATTTCCTCCATCCGGCGGACGTGAAAGGCCGGTGGACGCTGGCGAGGCGCGTCGTCGGGCTGCTGCTCATCGCCGTTTACGTGCTGCTGCCGTGGATTCCGATCAACGGCAATCCGGCGGTGTTCCTCGACGTGGAAAACCGGATGTTCCATCTCTTCGGTCTGACGCTGGTGCCGCAGGATTTGTGGGTGATGTTCTTCGCGATCAGCGGAATGGGCTTCGCGCTGTTTTTCATCACCTCGCTGCTCGGCCGGATCTGGTGCGGCTGGGCTTGTCCCTACACGGTCTTTCTGGATCACGTTTATCGGCGCATCGAGCGCTGGATTGAAGGCGACGCCACGGCGCGCCGGGCGCTGGCCCAGGCTCCTTGGACGACGGTAAAAGTCGCGAAGCGCGTCACCAAGCACTTCCTCTTCGTCGTCATCGCCGCGGCCATCGCGCATGTTTTCATTTCCTACTACGTCTCGCTGGAGCGGCTTTACGGCTTCATGCACGAGGGCCCGCTCCAGCACGCGACCGCTTTCGGCGTGGTGCTCTTCCTCACCCTGGTCCTGTGGTTCTGCTTCGGTTATTTCCGCGAGCAATTCTGCATCATCATGTGCCCTTACGGCCGCCTCCAGAGCGCGCTGACGGACGACGACACCATCAACATCGGCTACGACGAAAAGCGCGGCGAGCCCCGCGGCGCGAAGGGTAAGGCGGCGGGCGACTGCATCGACTGCCGCCGCTGCGTGCAAGTCTGCCCGACCGGCATCGACATCCGCAACGGCCTCCAGCTCGAATGCATCGGCTGCACCGCCTGCATCGACGCGTGCGACGACATCATGACCAAGGTGGAGCGGCCGAAAGGGCTCATCCGCTATGATTCCTTCAACGGATTCGCCGGGAAAAAGCGCCGCTACCTGCGCCCGCGCGTCTATGCGTATTGCGCGCTCGCCGTGCTCGGACTGGGCGCGCTGACACTCGTCGCCTCCAACAAGGCGCGCCCCTTCACCGCGACGATTTCCCGCGCCGGCGGGGCTGGGTTTTTCAGCGACGCCAACACGGTGCGGAACATTTACAAGGTTCGCGTCTTCAACAAGCGCAACCAGACGGCGACCGTCACACTCCACCTCGGCAAGAAAACCCCGGCGGGCTATCAGCTCAGCGGAGCCGAGCAATCATTCTCCATCGCGCCGCTCAGCGAGATGTCGCGCACCTGCGTGGTGTTCGCCCCGCTCGCCTCCTACACCGGCAGCTCGGACATCGTCATCGAGGTCCACGCCGACCCCGGCGATGTCGTGCTGGAGAAGACCGCCCGCTTTCTTGGCCCGAATCCTCAATCCATCCCCAGACCCTAACTACCGATGAAAACCATCTCCGAATTCGTCTCCCGCAATCCCTGGATCTATGTCGTGCTCGCCTTCGTGGTCCTGCTCGCTGCGTGGTCCACGTTGATTTCCGTGGCCGTGAAATTCGCACCGCAACAGATCGAAGTGAAACGCTGATGACCACTGCCACCGCAGCTCTCGTCGCCGGACTTGTGACCAGCTTCCACTGCGTCGGCATGTGCGGTCCCATCGCGTGCGGACTCGGCACCCTGGCGAAATCCGAGGGCGAGCGACTCACCGCCGCCTCGCTCTATCACGGAACGCGGCTTGTTTCCTACGGCCTCATCGGCGCGCTCTGCGGCGCGCTCGGCCAGCAGCCGCTCAAGTGGTTTTTCAACTCGCCCGCCGTCTTGCTGCCGTGGGTGATGGTCGGCGTGTTGCTGGTCATGGCCTTCGGTTTGGACAAGAAAGTCCCTCGCCCGGCCATCCTCAACCGCCTCACCGCGCGCGCCCGCTTCAAGGCCTGCAAGCTCTCCGCATACGGCGGAGCCTCGGCGATGGGACTGCTCACTCCGTTCCTGCCCTGCGGCCCGCTCTATCTGGTTTTCGGCGCGGCGCTGCTCGCCGGTTCCGCCGCGAAGGGCGCGGAGTTCACGCTCGCCTTCGGCCTCGGCACGGTGCCGCTGCTGTGGCTCGCGCAGCACCAGTTCCACCGCATCCGGGCAAAGCTCACGCCGCTCGCGATGGGCCGGATGAGGCGGGGATTGGCGCTGGTCACCGCCGTGGTGCTGGCGGTGCGCCTGCATGACACGATCCCCGCGCAATTTTATGGCGAGGAGCCGAAAACGGAAGTGAAAGAGCTGCCGGCGTGCTGTCATTAGCTGAATCTCAAACCGGCCCCCCGCCCGCTAATTCCCGCTCCGCGTGGCTGTGGCGTCTCGCCGCAGACCGTCTCCGGAGCGTCCTCGGCCCGGCGTAGCTTCAGCGAAGACGGCTCGATGAGTTCGAGGATTCTGGCTTGGAGATGCTCGTAGAGGGAGCGGAGTTCCATGAGGGTGTGATCTAATCGGTATTGGATCAAGAGCCGCAGACGGTCGCGTTCCTGATAGAATAGCCGCAGGGCACCGAACAAGCGCGAGCGCACCGAGTCCACCTTGGATTTCTCCACCCCGTAATCCAGCCACGGCGGATTTTTGCACGGGTCATCGGCGGGGTGAGGTGATGGTGGCGAAGGCGTGGCGGTTGTTGAAGCGGCGCATGTCGTCATGGAAGTCCTTCAACATCGATTGCCGCTTGTTTTTGCGCCCACGCCGCCAGTCGTAGTAGATTCCCATCGCACAGCGGCGCAGGATGCCCAGCACCAGCAACCCGTTGCGGTTGCGCACCCGGCTGGCATCTTCCGCCGCAGTCACGTCCAGACGTTGATGCAGGCCGCTTTCGATCTCCCAGTAGTAGCTGCCCAGCGCGCGGAGTTGGAACCGGGTGAGACCCTGGGCGAAAGCTGCCAGGTCGCGCTGGCCCCGCGCCACTCCGGCGAGGGTGGCCATGACCATGATGGAGAGGAGGCATTGCAAGGAGTAGTCCTTGCCCTTCTTGGCCCGCCAATCCGGAACCT
>NZ_JBIKBQ010000169.1:0-5437 GCF_058122085.1 Luteolibacter sp.
GGAAGATAGGATTGCAAGAACTTTGCATCGTTTGGTGAAGGGGTGTGGTGTGCGGTTATTCGACACAACCCTTCTACCACATGGCCTGTAGCCAAACGATGCCTTATCCAACTTCGGTTTTCGGGTTTAACGGTCGATTTGGGTTTGGGAATCTCACGCGCGGACTCTAGGATCACGCCGTGGCAGATGCGGATGACGCAGGACGATGGCAGACGGACGGGAAGTTTTTCCGCGCCGGGACCCGCCGCGTGCGGATGAACGCGGTCACTTACGGGCCGTTTCCCGGCGGCTGGCCGCAATCATTCGGACCGGATTTCTCAGGGATGGCGGCTGCCGGGTTCAACTCGATCCGGCTTTATGAAATGCCGCCCGCGCGCCTTCTCGACGCCGCGGCAGAGCACGGCTTGAAGGTTTTCGGCGGGCTCGAATGGGGCCAGAGCGCGGATTTTTTCCAACGGCCCGGGCTTTACTCAGCAGCGGCGATCTCGCTGGTCAACGGCTTGAAGGGCACCGGCGAGCATCCGGCGCTGGCGGGCGTTTATGTGGGCAACGAGATTCCCCCCGACCTGGCGCGCTGGATGGGCCCGCTCAAGGTGCGGCGCGCCCTCGAAGAGCTCATCGCCCTTGGCAAGGAACTCGCGCCCGGCCTGTTGTTCGCCTACGCGAACTACCCGAGCACCGAATATCTGGAGCCGGAAAACGCCGATTTCACCGCCTTCAACATCTATCTGGAAAACGAGCCGGAGTTCCGCGGCTACCTCAAGCGGCTGCATCACATCGCGGGCGACCGACCGCTGGTGATCTCGGAGTTCGGCATCGATTCGCAGCGCAACGGCCTGGAGCGGCAGGCGGAAATCCTCCGCTGGGCCAGCCAAGCCGCGCTCGATCTGGAAACCGCGGGCATGACCATTTACGCGTGGAGCGACCGCTGGTGGGTCGGCACCGAGGTGCTGGACTGGGACTTCGGCCTGACAGACCGGCAAGGCAACGCGAAGCCCGCGCTCTTGAATCTCAAATTTCAGATTTCAAATCTCAAATCTGAAGCCCCCTTTTTCAGCGTCATCGTCTGCACCCGAAACGGCCGCGACCGCATCGGCACCTGCCTCGAGGCGATCCGCAAAATGGACGGCGGCGGCTTCGAGACGATCGTCGTGGATGACGGCTCGACCGACGGCAGCGCCGATTTCGTGGAGAAACATTTCCCATGGGCCCGGCTCGTGCGGCTGGAGCCCTGCGGCTTGAGCAATGCCCGCAACATCGGCGCTGCCGCCGCGCATGGCGAGGTGCTGGCGTTCACGGACGACGATTGCGAGCCGGACCGGGAATGGATCACACGGCTGCGGCGGACATTTCAGGAGGGCAAATTCGCCGCGGCGGGCGGACCGAATTTGCCGCCGAAACCCAAGACCTGGGAGGAAGCGGTCGTCTGCGCCGCGCCCGGCGCGCCAAGCCATGTGATGCTCGACGACGAGGAGGCCGAGCACCTGCCCGGCTGCAACCTGGCCGTGACGCGGGCCGCGTTCGACGCCATCGGCGGCTTCGATCCACAGTTCCATACGGCGGGCGACGACGTGGATTTCTGCTGGCGGCTGAGGGACGCCGGATTCCGCCTCGGCTTCGTGCCCGGCGCCTTCGTCTGGCATTGGCGGCGGCCGTCGATCTCGAAATTCCTGGGCCAGCAACTCGGCTACGGCCGCGCCGAGCGCTTGTTGTTAGCGAAGCACCCCGACCGCTTCTCGAAGCGCGGCGCCGCGAGATGGCACGGCTTCGTTTACGGCGGCGGCCCGGTCCGCGTGATGGCGGACTCCATCATCTATCACGGCCCGATGGGCGACGCCGGCTATCAGGCGATCACCAACCGGATGCTGCCGCTGCGTGGCCTGGCGAAAAATTCCGATTCCCTGAAATCCCGGCTCGCGCTCCGAGCCGTGAAATTCCTCCAACCCCGGATCCGCGCCTGGGCGCGAAACCGGACGGTTTTCCTCCGCCCGGAATCGCCACGCAAAACCCCAATTTGCGGCCCGGCCGAAGAGTTCGCGATCCACTCCGCGGAAGGCAAGGACCGCGACTATTTCCTCGGAATCCTGCTCCGCCAAGGCTGGAAAGCCGCGGGCGAAACGGACGCCTGGGACGTCGAAAAAGCCGGCACCCGCGTGCTGATGGCCACCGAGCGCGGCCGCGGAACCGCCAAACGCACGCTCGTCCGCGTGTGGGGTTCCGAACCG
The DNA here is from genome assembly GCF_058122085.1 of Luteolibacter sp. Lineage (NCBI taxonomy): Bacteria > Pseudomonadati > Verrucomicrobiota > Verrucomicrobiia > Verrucomicrobiales > Verrucomicrobiaceae > Luteolibacter > Luteolibacter sp. The sequence continues at coordinate 2,226 of NZ_JBIKBQ010000169.1, forward strand.
ACCCGGATCGCCCGGCTCCTCGGGGAGAAAATGGCTTCCTGAGTCCACGGTCCGCCGCGTTTGGCGATTCTGACAAATCCCGGGAGATTCGCGCGTAGAACGGCGCAGTCATCTTAAAACCCGTGAAATTTCCCCTCTCGCCGCTACCCTCTCTGATGAAGTTTCCCCTGTTTTTCTCCGGCATCGTCCTGTTCGCCATCCCGCTTCACGCCGAGCCGCAGTGGATCTGGACCAGCAAGGCGGCCAAGGACGGCGAAAAAGCCACCTTCCGTAAAACCTTCAACGTCACCGGCGCGGTCAAATCCGCCAAAATCGACTTCACCTGCGACAACGGAGCCACCGTCTTCATCAACGGTCGGAAGGTTGCGGAAAACACCAACTGGGACCAGCCCACCAGCGCGAAACTCAAAGAATTCCTCAAACCCGGCGAAAACGAAATCCGCATCGACGCCCGGAACAGCGGCTCCGTCGCCGGCCTCGTCGTCGTCGAGGAAAACAACACGCTCTTCGTGATGACCAGCGCCTTCGCCCCGAACGCGCTCACCCCCGTCGCCGACGCCGACATCACCGCCCGCAAGCCGCACGACGTCTCGATGATGCCGCCCGGCCTGCTCAACGCGCTGAACCCGGACGAGCTGCTCGACATCTACGCCTACATCCTCTCCGGCGGAAATCCGGAGGACCCGCGGTTCTAACCCTTGCGGCGCGGAACCGTGCCGACTAAGGATTGGCGATGCCGCTGCTGACGAAAGATTTCGACTACCACCTGCCCGGGGAATTGATCGCCGCGCGGCCGCTCGCCGAGCGCGCCGCCTCGCGGATGCTGGTCGTCCACAGGGACAGCGGCGAGGTCGAGCACCGGATGTTCCGCGATTTCCCCGACTACTTGCGGCCGGATGATCTGCTCGTCCTCAACGACACCAAAGTCATCCCCGCGCGGCTCTTCTCGGACGACGGCCGGACCGAACTGCTCTGCCTCGACCGGCTTTCCCCGCTCGAATGGCGCTGCCTCGTCAGGCCTGGAAAACGCATGAAACCCGGCCGCACCGTAAGCGTCGGCGGCACCACGGGGACCGTGACGGAAGTCTTTGAAAACGGCGACCGCCTGATCCGCTGGGACGCGCCCGTGGATCTGGACAAGCACGGCCACCTCGCCCTGCCGCACTACATGGGCCGCGACGACGAACTCGCCGACCGCGACCGCTATCAGACCGTGTTCGCCCGCGAGGAGGGCGCCATCGCCGCGCCCACGGCGGGGCTGCATTTCACGCCGGAGTTGTTGGAAAAAATCCCGCACGCTTTCCTCACGCTGCACGTCGGCGTCGGCACCTTCCGCCCGGTCAGCGCGGAGGTCGTCGCGGACCACATCATGCACTCCGAGCGCTACGTGGTGAGCGCGGAGACCGCGGAAAGAGTCAACGCCGCCGGCCGCGTCGTCGCCGTAGGAACGACCGTGACGCGGGTGCTGGAATCCATCGGCAAGCCGGTCCGCGAGCAGCGCGGCGAGACGGACATCTTCATTCATCCGCCCTATCAATTCGGCGTGGTCGGCGGATTGCTGACGAATTTCCACCTGCCGCAAAGCACGTTGATCATGCTGGTGAGCGCGATTGCCGGGAAGGAACTGGTGATGGAGGCTTACCGGAAAGCGGTCGAGGAACGTTACCGGTTTTTCAGCTACGGGGATTGCATGTTGCTGGTCTGAGGTGAAAACTCCGCGCCGATGACACTCATTTCCTGGAACGTAAACGGCATCCGCGCCACGATTGGCAAAGGCTTCGGTGATTTTGTGACGGCGGAAAAGCCGGACATCCTCTGCCTGCAGGAAACGAAGGCGCGACCGGAGCAGGTGCAGCTGCCATTGGAACTCGGCGGCTATCATGGCTACTGGGATTCCGCGCAAAAGCCCGGCTACTCCGGCGTCGCGGTGTTCACGCGCGAGAAGCCGCTCGATTTCAGGACCGGCCTCGGCATCGACGAGCATGACAAGGAAGGCCGCGTGCTCACGCTGGAGTATCCGGATTTCCATCTTGTGAATGTTTACACGCCGAACTCGCAGGACGCCCTCCGCCGGCTTCCCTATCGGATGACATGGGACCAGGCGTTCCGCCGCCACGTCGCGGAGCTGGCGAAGACCAAGCCCGTCGTTTTCTGCGGCGACCTCAATGTGGCCCATCAGGAAATCGACATCGCCCGGCCCAAGGACAACCGCTTTTCCGCCGGATTTTCCGACGAGGAGCGCGCGGGCTTCGGCGAGCTGCTCGACGCCGGCTTCACCGACACCTTCCGCCATTTCTATCCGGACAAGAAGGACGCCTACTCGTGGTGGTCCTTCCGCGGCGGCGCGCGGGAGCGCAATGTCGGCTGGAGAATCGACTACTTCGGAGTCTCGACGCCGTTCATGGGCCGCGTGAAAGACGCGGAGATCCTGCCTCACGTCACGGGCTCGGATCATTGCCCGGTGGGGATCACGCTGGTTTGAAGATCGTCGGGGATTTCACCCCAAATGCAATTTCTTGGCAGCCCTTATTCCTTTTTGGCCGCCAGCATCAGGCCTGGGAAGTAATCCGGATTGGCCGCCACCTTGTCGATCTCGGCTTTGATCGGGTCTGCCGCCGGCGGGTCATTCGCCTCTTGGAGCGCTTTCATTTTGAGCTCCAGGCCGTGAAGGTAGGTTTTCTGAGGCTCGGCAAACACAGCAATCCTCTCCGTATCGATCTGCGTTTCCTTCCTCTGGTATTCCCCATGCAGATCAACCAGGAATGTCTTGTGCTTCAACGGAGATTTCAGTGCTTCTCCCATCCGGCAGCCATTCTCCTTGAGCTCGGTCACATACGCGTCCAGCTCATTTTCTCCACCCGAATGGTACTTCTCTGGTAGATTTCCCTTCAACAGCTTGAGGGCGTCACTCCTGAAGTCCGAAATGTTCTTTTTGAGAGCTTCATCACGCTTGCGGGGGTCGGAACCACAGCGACCCGCCATCACCGATCGGTCTCTGGGGTCGGTCCCCGCAGTCTCTGGGGTCGGTCCCCGCAGTGTAACATTTCGCCATCAAAAATGGCGCATTTGTTCTGCTGCGGGGACCGGTACCATTTCCACGCCGTCCGAAGCAGGCGGGCGAGCCTGAAAGGCTCGAGCTCGCCTGACTGCTTCGGCGGATGATTGGAAGGTGCCTCACATGGTATCTTCGCGTCGCCATGAAAAAGCCACCA
>NZ_JBIKBQ010000170.1:0-5417 GCF_058122085.1 Luteolibacter sp.
CCGATGGCATCGTCAGGATCGATCAATCGAACGCGCACATGCTCAAGGACATGCTGTTCGGACATTGCCGGGACGCGGTAGCGGGATGTGGCCATGCGCGAGTTGTGCCCGAAGGCGCAGAACATGTTCAGTAATTTGGCTCAATCAGCTGAAAACCAGATTTTTGCCGATTTTTAAAAATCCGCCGTGGAAGTTGGGGGGCGTTTCCCAAGACACCTTGCATGACTCGTGGAGGCTCCCTGTGATCGGGGAGTTTGGTGGCCCACGGCTTGTGGCAGGTGAAAAACTCATATCTCCGGAACTCCGCATGGAACTCCGGGAGGAGAGTGTTCCGGGGGAGCAAGATGAGCTTGTCGGGAAGGCATGTTTCGTTGGGAGGCTTTTCACGATCACGCACGGGTGTCCCGCTTTAAGTTTGACCCGGACGCGCATTTCAGGAAGATGGCACAAGTAGGAAAACGCTTATGAATGAGCCGATGCCAGCTTGGGAACCCGCGAAAGAATGGCGGGACAACCGGATTGTGGAGCAGCTGGAGCAATCCGCGTTGTATCAGGATTACGAGCGGGCGTTCAGCGAGGCCACCGGGCTGCCCTTGAGCCTTGCTCCGGCCGGGGACGGGCAGTTCGCGGGTCGCGGGAAGAATTATGGAAATCCTTTTTGTGAATTGCTGGCGCGGCATCATCAGACTTGCGCCACCTGCCTGCGCTCGCAGCAGGAAACGGCGGGTGACGGACTGGCGGGGCCGCGCACTTTCATGTGTTTCGCGGGACTGTGCGAAAGCAGCGTGGCCATCCGCAGCGGCGAGAAAACCATCGCCTTTCTGCGGACCGGGGAGGTCGCCACGCTCAAACCATCACGGCCGCGGTTTGAAAGAATCACCCGCCATTTGAGGGAGGGGGGCGCGGATTTCGACGAGGAGGAGCTCAGCCTCGCGTATTTTGCCACCCCGGTCATGCCGCCGGCGAAATACCGGTCCATCCTCGACCTGCTCGCGATCTTCGCCGGGCATTTGTCGTTGGTCGCCGGCCAGATCCTGTTGAACAATGGCAGCTCGGAGGCTCCCAACATCGCCTGTGCGCGCCAGTTCATCCACGAGCACCAGGGCGAGCCGCTGGAGTTGAAACAAGTCGCCGGGCAGGCCCGCATGAGCAGTTGTTATTTCTGCCGGAAGTTCAAGGAGGCCACCGGCTTCACCTTCACCAAGTATGTGGCGCGCACCCGTGTCGAGACCGCCAAGAAGCTGCTGCTCAATCCGCAGGTGCGGATTTCCGAAGTGGCGTTCGAGGTCGGCTTCCAGTCGATCACCCATTTCAACCGGGTCTTCAAGGAAATCACGGGCCAATGCCCGTCGAAATACCGTGAGGAGCTGCCCGGCTGGCTGGCGAGTGTAAAAGATGTGTGGTCTTTGACAAGAACCGGGAAGCAATCCGCGCTCATATAGGAGAAGATGCCCATAGAAGGACGGGACGTTTTCCATACGAGGAAACTTCAGGTCCCTCTTGCCGGGGTTCCGTCAATCCGGCGAACCGCCTCGGCAGACAACCTCCCGCCGGATCAAACAAACCACCATGAACACACTCGCAAAATGGAATCCGTTCACCGAGCTGAACGAAATGCAAAACAGACTGACAACCTTGTTCGGACGCCCGACCATGCGCACGGAAGGGGAGGGGGGCTTCGGCTTTGCCGAATGGGCTCCGCCGGTCGATGTGACCGAGGACGACAAGGAATTCATCATCAAGGCGGAACTGCCGGACGTCAAAAAAGACGACGTCAAGGTTCTCATTGAAAACGGAATCCTCCAAATCAGCGGCGAACGCAAGTTCGAGAAGGAGGAGAAGGGTAAGAAGTATCACCGCATCGAACGCTCCTACGGTTCGTTCGAACGCAGTTTCACCCTGCCCGAAACCTCCAAGCCCGAAGCGATGACCGCGAAATACGAGAACGGCCTGCTCACGGTGCATGTCCCGAAAGACACCGAGACCAAGACCAAGGCCATCGAGGTGAAAGTCCGCTAAACCAACGAATGATCCCACCGGCGGCCGGTATCGACTGGCCGCCGGTTTTTATTTCAGCACCTGCCGGAACTGGTCTTTTTCCGAGAGGGAGAGCACGAATTCCGTGAGAAGGCTGATGCTGTGCTCGATGTCGTCGAGATGCGCGGTTTCCACCACCGAGTGCATGCAGCGCAGCGGTAGCGAGACGAGCGCGCTCGGCACGCCCTCGCAGGAATGGAAAATCTTGTCGGTGTCGGTGCCGGTGAAGCGGCTGCTGGCTTCATGCTGGATCGGCACCTTGACCTTGGTCGCGACGTCTAGCAGGCGTTGGACGACGATGGGGTGGTTCGCGGTGCCGTGGGTGAGGGTCGGGCCGCCGCCGAGTTTTACGCTGCCGTGCTTGGCGGCGTCGAGCCCCGGAGTGTCGGTGGCGTGGGTGACGTCGAGGCAGACGCAGACGTCGGGCTTGAGGCGGTAGGTGGCCATCATCGCGCCGTGGCCGCCGATTTCCTCCTGCACCGCATTCAGGCAGACGAGGGTGAACGCGGGCTTCTTCTTGCCGGCGGCGATGCGTTTCATCACCTGGGCGATGATGTAGCCGCCGATGCGGTTATCGAGCGCGCGGCCGATGAGGCGCTTGTGGGAGAGTTCCAGCGGCCCGTCCTGATAGACGGCGGGGTGGCCCACGCGGATGCCGAGCGCGGTGACTTCGGCAGCGGTCGAAGCACCGACATCCACCCACAGGTCATGGACGTGGGGCGCTTTTTCATGGCCGGCCTCGTCGCGGCGGAGGTGGATGGCGGTGTTGCCGATGATGCCGGAAACCGGCCCCTTGTCGCCGAGGATCGTGAGGCGGCGGCCGCGCGCGGTGGCGGCATCCGAGCCGCCGACGCGGTCGATGCGGAGGAATCCGCGCTCGTCGATGTGCTTGATCATGTAGCCGATCTCGTCGGCATGGGCCTCCAGCATGACGATGCGCTTGGATTTGCCGGGAAGCGTCGCCCAGGTGGAACCGTAGGCGTCGCAGGTGACCTCGGGCGCGTGGCTTTTGATCCAGTCCGCCCAGACCTGTTGACCGCGCATTTCAAACCCCGTGGGGCTAGGGGTTTCCAACAGATGGAACAGGAACTCGCGGTCTTCTTTTTTCATGGTGGGGAAATTCAAACATCCCCGCGAGAGCTGGCAAGAGGATACCGACACCATCCCTTCCTCAACTCCTTGAGCACCCCATCCGTCACGGCTCCCTCGGCGTCCTTCGCCCGCGCCTCCAGATACCCCGCGTAGGCCCGGCCTCCCCGGTGATCCTCGTAAAGCTGGAACGCCCGCAGCACCCTCCCTGTTTCCAGCCACTCCGGACTCTTGCTTCCGGCGTATGCCGGGAAACTGCTCCACCGCCAGCTCCGCAGCCGCTTGCCCGTCCCACCACCCACCCAGCCGGACAGCACCGGATTGAGATGGATGTAATCCGCCACGATCTTGAAATAGCAACCCTCGCGCTCCTCGCCGTTGACCACCACCGCCTTGTAACGTCCCTGGAACACATGTCCCTTGCGCTGCCGCCGCCGGTTCCAGCCCTGCGAGAAAACCCCAAGCAGCCACTTCATTCCCGCCACCAGGTTCGGCTCCGGCGTTTCCACGAGCAGGTGGAAATGATTGCCCATCAGCACCCACTCATGCACCCGCCAGCCGTAGCTCTCACAGGCCCTCTCCATCAGATCCACCCAGCCGTAGCGGTCCTTGTCCTCCTCAAACACCGTCTTCCCGCCATCGCCGCGTGCCATCACGTGGTAAACCGCTCCCACCGCCTCGTATCGCAAGGGCCTTGGCGTGAATTCATCCAAACCGCCACCACCTCAACCGACAATGCTTGTTAGCCGGGGCTGGTCCTATGGAGACCCTATGGACGCGAAGGCGCCGCCTACTTCCACTTCTTCACCCGTCTCGTGTTAGATGTAACCCTCGTCTTCATCCCCTTCGCCTTCTTCTATCAACCAAGGATTTATCTTCATGAATGAATCTGCTAATGGAAGCCAACCCTGTTGATGTGAATTTGCGATGACCCCATATAGGCGTGGCCGTCGTGGTTCACGCCGCAATCGCTGGCGCTGATGGTGGAGTCGGCGTGCAATCGCGCTCCGCCGGGGTCATGGTGTTTCCAGCCGGAAGAACGCGGCGTCGTCCGGCACGGTGAAGATGAAATCAAGCTTGCCGTCGGATCTGAAGGTCGTTTGCGGCGCGGTCATGGGGAAGGGCGCGAAGTTCAGCAGGTCGGTGGATTTATGCACGCCGAGGGTCAGGGTGAACTGCCCCGCTCCATTCCGCTGGATCAAAGGTGTGCCGATGTGCAGCGCCTGCACCTGGGAAGGAGTGAACAACCCGGCACCAGTCGCGTTGCTGAATAACGTGTTCACCAGCGCTTCCTGCGTCGAACCACCGACTTGCCAGTCGAAGCCGAACGCGGCCATCTGAAACTCCGAGGCGTCGTTGAGGCCGTCGCCGTCGGTGTCGGAGTTGAAGGAGAGGCTCTGGCCGGTCAGCGCGACCTCGAAGGGGTTCTCGTCGCCGTCGCTGCTGGCGATGGACAACGTGGCCGTTCTCGCGCCGACGAGCGCCGGGGTAAAGGTCACGGTGAAGGTCGCGCTCGCACCGCCGGAGAGGCTCACCGGGAAGCCGGCGGTGTTCACCGCGAACTCCGCGCTGTTGCTCGTCGGGGCCAGGTCGGTGAGCGTGAAGCTGCCGAAGTTGCGAACGGTGAAGGTCTTCACTGCCGCCGCCGTTCCCACGGGCGACGTGCCGAAGGCGACGGTGCTGGCGTTGTCGGTGAGTCCGGTGCCGGCGGGCTGCTCGACGACGATCTCCGCCGGGATTTCGATGGCGTAAGCCGCCACCGTCTCCACCAGCCCGGAGCCGCCGTTCTGGTAGCCGCTGGCCGTGCGACCACGGGCGCGGAGCTGGCCGCTGGCAGGGAGCGAGAGGCCGGTGCATTGCCAATTCGCCGTCGTCTCCACGCGGCTGCCGACGCCGAGCGGCGTCCAGACCGTGCCGCCATCGGTGCTCAGCTCAAAGGTCACCTGCGAGACCTCCGGCGCGCTGCCCCCGCGGCTCCACAGCGCCTGCGTCGCGTCCGGCACGCCCACCGTCTGCGGAGCGGGATCGTTCGCCAGCCGTGCGACGCCGTTGCGTTCCGTGCCGCTGAATGTGGTAAACTGACCGGCCAGAATGAGCTTCCCATTCGCCTGCGCGGCCACGCTATAGACGGTGTTGTTCGCGCCAGTGCCGGGATCGAAGGTAGCGTCCAGGTTGCCGTTCGCATTGAGCCGCGCGATGCAGTAGCGCTCCGTGTCGTTGAATGTGGTGAACCCGCCACCCAACACGATCTTCCCATCCGCCTGCACCGTCACGCTATTGACGGTGCCATC
>NZ_JBIKBQ010000171.1:0-5199 GCF_058122085.1 Luteolibacter sp.
CCAAGCCACCAAGCCACCAAGCCACCAAGCCACCAAGCCACCAAGCCACCAAGCCACCAAGCCACCAAGCCACCAAGCCACCAAGCCACCAAGCCACCAAGCCACCAAGCCACCAAGCCACCAAGCCACCAAGCCGCCAAGCCACCAAGCCGCCATTGCCGACGGCGACACAGCCGGTGCCCGTTGCGCCCTGAAGTGCCCCGAGTTGCGCACCCTGCGCCACGCCCTGCGCACACGACACCCGCAACCCCAAAGCCATCCGCCATCCCTTCAGCGCCATGCTCACCCTCATCGTTTACGGCCTCATTTGCGGAGCCCACGACGTCAAAGCCATCTGGCAAAAATGCGCGCCCCTCGATCAAAACCAGCGCCGCGCCATCGGCCTGACCAAGCGCAACAAGAAAACCGGTCTTCTAACCATGCCCGGCTACGGCGCTCTCAACGACCTGGTCAACCGCATCGACCCCGTCGAGCTCGCCCGCGCGCCCCCGGCAACTTACCTGCATCACCTCGGAACTCCTCATGCACGGACGCTGCAAAACCGCCCGAAACCGCCTCTAAAAATATCATTTCCCTGCGGAACCGGCACTTTACGCACCCAAATTTATCAGATTGGCCGTTTCCAGGATTCCCGCCCCTGGTGCCACCTAAGTCCCTGAAAACGGGCTATTTCGGAGTAAATCGGGGAAATTTGAGATAAATCAATTCCTCTGCGGGTCTCCGCTGTGCTCCTTAACAGTGGTCGGGCGATCTATTTCCTGTCCAAAGGGGTCGGCGAGCTGTCGAAATACCTGCCATTCACCAGCAAGAATCTTGATCTGGTGGGCACTTGGGATCTTCTGGAACGTCTGCATGGAAGACTCAAAGGGCAGCTATCACGGTCTGAATCACGCAGCCCAGTTTTGGGGCGTTTGTTGGTTCCCTCTCCATCCGGGGATGAGCTGATTATTGAGGTTCTTCATACCGTGAAGGGTCTCAATTTCAAAGAACTGGGACGCACGATCGATTTGCAGGCGGACGATGTTTTTGGGCGGGTCTTGATGCCCCATTTGGTGTTGAAGGCGAAAATCGAAAACGCGGTCACCATCGATCAGACGGGTAGAAATGACATCAAGCATGTGAACATGATGATTCTTGGCGTGCGTGCATTCATCGCTGAGATCTCGGCTCAAGTGGCTGAGGGGGACTTCAGTGAGAGGACCTTGGTGAATTTTCTCGGGGAGATATGGGAGATCGTGACAAGTTCCCAAGCCAGAAGCGCGACAGGCATGTGGAACTTTGATTTCACCAAGGTCTGGCCTGTGGATGAATTGGCATCCACCGGAAACGCGAAAATCTCGCGCTGGCTCCAGCATCGATTCCCTTCGGACGTTTCGTAAACTCTGAGTTGACGCGGCGGGCATGGGCAGGACATCCCCATGCAGGCCACCGTTTACGCCAATCTCACCACTCGCAGGCTGACCACGACGCTTGGCGGCAGCGCGATTTCGTTCCCGGCCTTCGTCCAGGGCGACAAGGTGCGCATCGGCCTGCGTTTCGCTGAATCGCTCGAAGGTTCGCCCATCGAGGTGCAGAAGATTGTGACGCACATCCGCGCCTCCATCGGATTTGTGGATGTCCGCCCGACGACTGGCTTCTTTGTGCTGCGAGTGGACGGTCAAAACACCGCGTCGATCCCACACGACGCCACGGCGGGCGCTGTGCAAACCGCTCTTGCCGCCATCGGATTGGATGACGCGGTGGTTAGCAAACAGGACGGCTCGTGGATCATTTCCACCGGCGCGGAGGACATTGAAATCAGTGGTTCATCTGCCGAAGGATTGCTGGCCGAATTGCGCCCCGTTTCTTTCGTGCGCGTTCGCTCGACGCAGGTGGCCGGACAATACCGCCACGAGGTCCGGCTCGTGCAGCCGCCGCGCGAGCACCAGCGCGGTGACGAAAGAGAGCCCGCCGCCACGCCGACGCACTTAAATATTGCTCGGGCCGCCTCGCTGGTATAGTGCTCAATTTGAAATTCCCCCCAATGCCGACATCTTGACTTGTTTCCCAGCATGGCTGCGGATCCTTGCAAGCCCCCCCTCCCCCCCTCGTATGATCACCGAACTCACGCCACCAATCACGGACGAATCTCATGCGAACCCATGGCTGGATGAAATCCCAACCCGGGACGATGTCTCATGAAAGCCAGGTCTCCGAAGCCCCTAGCCAAGTCGCGCATCCTGGTAGCGGATGAGCAGCCGTTGCTGCGCGCAGGCGTCGCGCACTTCATCAACCGGAAGGATGATCTCGTCGTCTGCGGCGAGGCCGACAGCATCGCCTCCGCCCGGACCGAGGCGGCGCGACTCGTCCCGGATTTGCTGCTGCTCGATCTCCGGCTGGGCTCGGGCGACACCATCGATTTGATCAAGGATTTCAAAATCCAGCACCCGTCGATGGCGATTCTCGTTTTCTCCCAGTTTGACGAAACGCTCTTCGCCGAGAAGGCGCTGCGGGCAGGTGCCATGGGCTACGTGCTGAAGCAGGAAGCTACGGAAGAAGTGCTGACCGCCGTCCGCACCGTCCTCAATGGCGCCATGTATGTGAGCCGCCAGATCGCGGTGCTCATCCTGCAGAAATCGCTTGGAAATCCTCTCCAGTCCGCGGCCGCCAACGAAGTGACCGTGGAAAAACTTTCCGACCGCGAGCTGCATGTTTTCCAACGGCTCGGCGCGAGAGTTGGCACCCGCCAGATCGCCGTGGAGCTGAAGCTGAGCATCAAGACCATCGAGACGCACCGCGAGAACATCAAACACAAGCTCGGACTGGGGAATGGCAGTGAGCTAGTCGAGTGCGCCACCGACTGGGTGAAAAGCAACTTCCTGCCGAACTCGAACGGCGGCGCCGGTTCTGACAGACGGACCCTGTAAAGCCGCGCCTAACCCCTAGGGGGCCGACGCCGCCCTTGGGGGAATCGGGGCCATTCACTAGGAGGTGATAGGGCTGAGAATCAGTGCGCCGCCCCGATTTACAGGGCGCGGAGTCGTGGTAATTTTCGACCATTGCGCCAAATCGACCGCTGTCCTGGTGGGCTGCCGGAGATGAAGCGCTAACTCCCCCAAAAAAATATGAAAATCATAACTGAAATGCCGGCCGTTTCTAACATTAAAAAGCACTCCTTGGCAAAAACCGTCAAAGGCTCGCGGCTGCCGAAGATCATGGCTTTCGGCGCACTGATGGCACTTCCGGATGTGGCTTCTTCAGCGACGCTCACATTCAACCTCGATATTCTATTCAGCGCGGGTTCGATCACCCCCTCCAACCCCCCGCCATGGCTGACGGTGACGGTGACGGACACAGTTTCAAAGCAGGTCAGCTTAACATTCAGCGCTGAAAACCTCACCGTCGGCGAATATCTCGACGACTGGTATCTGAACCTCGATCTTGCAGCTGATCAAATCCTGACCGGTAATTTCAAATTCAACGAGACCGGCCGCTCCGGTTCGTTTGTGGCGCCCACCATCAAAATCGGGTCCAATGCATTCGTCGCAGGACCTGACGGTCGCTACGACCTGCGCTTTGACTTTGCCAATGGCGGAGGCGCGCGCGCTCGCTTTGGATCTGGTGAGAGTTTGACCTACACGGTCACAGGCCCCGCGGGCTTCAACGCCCAGCTGTTTGATACACTCAGCGCCCCCGGCAGCGGACCATACGGGCCATACGCCACTGCGGCTCACGTGAACGGGATTTCCAATCCCACTCCCACGAATCCGTGCCAAACCGGCAGCGCATGGGTTGCGGCAACCACAGCTCCCGAGCCGTCCGCCGGGCTGCTTGGCATGATGGGGGCTGCCGCTTGCAGCATCTTCGCCCGCAGGCGCCGCGACTTGATGGCATAGCAAATGCCCTCGATCCCTCGCAGAAATCCATCATCAACCGGTCCCGCCGCATCGCCCCGTTCCCAGGGTGGCGCGGCGGGGCTTTGGCGCTGACCGCCGGCCTTCTCATCCCGCCGCATAAACAGGAACCAGATAGTTTTCCACAAAATCCAGTCCCGGAAGACCGGCTTGTCCGCGCTCAACTGAGTGGTGGCCGCGTCGTCTGGCGGCTCGCAGCGGAGCTCCATGGATTCCTGACGCGGGAAGTTCCTCGCCGGGTCGAGAAACCGGGTTCCGCTCCAGATTTCCTCGTGGATCACGACGACCGCGCGCTTTCAACAGCGCCGGGCCACCGTTCATGAACGCGATCCCGTTGAAGACGGAGAAAAACAGTGTCAGGAAAGCCGCCACGCCATGCCCCGATGTTACTTTTCAGATCTGCGACACTGCCCAAAGGACGATGATCCACCGGCTCAAGAAGAGAGCCCGTAGCCGGCGATGATCGAAACAAAATTGTCGATGTCGCCGCGTCAGACGTCGCCGCAGTGGTCCTTCTCTAGCTGGATGAGATCGGCGAGGTTGTGGGCCCTGACGCTGTTGCGCTTGGCCCACCGCTCGACAGCCATCTATCGTTTCTCGGAGCGCTTCTTCAACGCGGCGATCTCGTTCTCGAGGTTGAGGAAATTCTCATAACGCGTCGGATCGAGCGTGCCGGCTTCCACCGCGGCGCGGATCCCGCACTTGGCGTCCTTGCGGTGGCTGCAATCGGAGAACTTGCACTCGGCGGTCAGCGCCTCCACGTCGGCGAAACTGTCGCGCAGCGTCGCCTCGTCGGTCCACATCTGGATCTCGCGCATGCCGGGGTTGTCGATGAGCATGCCGCCATTGCGCAGCGGGACGAGCTCGCGGGAAGTCGTGGTGTGGCGGCCCTTGCCGGTGATCTCGTTGACCTCGCTCGTCCACTGCCAGTCCTCGCTGTAGAGCTGGTTGACCAAGGTGGATTTGCCGACGCCGCTGGATTGGGCATGCTCCTGGCCGCCACGAAACAGTAGCTCCCGGAAGTCATTCCGGCGCGGCGAAATTCGCGGCTCACCGTCGACGGATGCTTGCCGATGGCGGCGGCGATTTCTTTTTTGGACGCGCCGTTGCGCTTCATGGCTCCAAGGATGTAGCGTTGCTCTTGGGTCAGGCAGCTGTAGTGGCTCATACCATTTGGCAGAATATCCTAGGCGAAAATACCTTTCCCTGTATTAATTTCGCATGGCAAGAAAACGAGGCAGGCTAGACTTCAATAACGAGGCACCAGGGATCGGCAAAAGGCACCGTGCTGAGAAGACGGGATGGA
>NZ_JBIKBQ010000172.1:0-5178 GCF_058122085.1 Luteolibacter sp.
GATCATCCCCCGGGGTCCGTCCGCCATCGCGGGCTTCGCTTCTATCAGGTCGTTCCCTCTGGAACATCGATAACCAAGGCATCTGGAATTATGAGATCCTTACCCGGAGTATTCCAGTTTCTTGAGGATGCGCAGCAGTCCGTGATCATTGGGTGGGCAAGATGTGCAAAGCTTTACCGCGAGGTCTATCTTCCCACTGCCATCGTTCAGTACTCCGCGCGCACCACGATCCGGTCAGCCGATGGTTTCAGTCGCACGTATTCCCCAGCCGGGGAGAAGTCCCTGTGCGGCTTGCCGTTGACCGTCACGCTCCGGATCGGTTTGCCGTCCGGATGCCGCAGGCGGATGACGATCGCCTTGGGCGACGTTCTCACCGGCGGCTCGATCGACGCCTCGATGAAGCCCTTGTCAACCGAAGAAGTGATCTGATACCCCACCGGTCCGAACCGTGTCGGTGCTTGCTTCACCGCAACCGTCAACCCGCCCTTCAGCCAGTTGCACGCCACGAAGGGTGCCAGCCACAGCTCGTCACCGCGCTCCTGCACGAACAGGACCCGTGACTGGCACAGGAACCAGCCGGTCTCGTGGGTCTTGTTCCACGCAAAAGTATTGGCAAAGTGTTCCCACAAAGAGAGGCGACCCGGATCGAGCAGCGAGGCGAGTGAATTGAAGTAGGATCGAATGAACGGTTTGACGTCATCGCGCAGGGCGTACAGCTCGACGTTCCGCGCGTAGTAGGGTTGGACCTTGCCGAAGCCGCCCAGGTTGAAAACATCCTGCCGGTTGCGGTCGGCAGGGTAGTCGTTAAAGCCGTTGCGCAGGAATTGCACGTCCTCCATGTGATCGATCATCTCGGTCACGTCGGTGGCCGCCGGATCCAGCACGCCGTTGACCGCCAGGTGGTGGGCGCCGAGTTCCACGGCATAACACCACGTGCGGCCCATATCGGTGCCCGGGAAATACTCCTCCGGCAGACCGAAGTATCCATGCAGGGACGGATAGGCGCGGACCCAGGCACCGCCGGGCAGGGGCAGAACCGGCGACCGTTCCTGCGTCCAGTGGTAGGCCCGCTGGATGTCTTCGCGATAGACGCGGGCATCCTTGAGCAGATCCGCCACCTCGGGCCGCTGAATGTCGGCCAGTGCGGTCGACGCGGTGGACAGCCCGACATGGTACAGCGAATCGTTATAGAAACGATAGGCCACGGTCGTCCAGTCGGCGCTGGTGCCTGGCGGCATGAGACCCCACTCCGGGACCGGCCGGCCGATATTGTCCTTCACCATGGACTTGGTCCGCTCCCGGCTGATCCACTGGCAGGCGGCCACCAGCCTCGGGGCGGCTTGTTCCAGCCAGGCCCGGTCGCCGGTCCGCTGATAGTGCTCGGCCACCGTCCACAGATTTTGACCCGTGGCCGCCAGCGAATAGTTCTTCTCCATGGGACCGTCCGGAGTGTATCGATGCAGCCAGTAGTCCAATGTCCGGCGTGAGAACTCCTGCTGGCCGACCATGTCCATGCCGCGGATCACCGCCTGGGACTCCGTGTCGAGCGCGCCGTAGTGGTTAGCGGCGATAGACGCCGCCACGCGCCGGCCCTCATCCTCGTCGCGGGCGGCCAGCATGCAATGCACCTGCGAGGCGCGGATCACGTTGGCCAGGAGAGCGTCCGGCACGTCGATCTGCATGGCCGGCGCCATGACCATGGCCCAATAGGCGGTCGTCCGTTCGAACCACCTCGCCCCCCCGGTCAGGGTGCCGCAATCTGTGACCGCCATGGTTTGCGCGGGCAGGTAGGCATAGCACCGGGCGATTCCGCCGGCCGCCAGGCGGCCGGACAGCGTCAGGCCGGACCCCTCGAAATCCAACTTCAGTCCGCCCGCGTCGGCGGTTTCGAAATAGGCCGCCAACTCGTCGCCAAACGTCAGGGCGATCCCTCCACCTACCGGTTGAAACAAGGCGGTTCGGCCTTGCGGAACCGCAAAGGACACGGCCAGTCGCGTCTCAGCGGCGGTTGAACCACGGTTCTCGACGGTCCACTCGACTGCGCAGACGGCGCGTTGGCGAACCCAGGAGGCGGTGAGCGCCGGAGGCGCGTCGTCCATCGGCGCCACGCAGGTGCGCTGGCGATAGACCGGACCGTCCCCCTGTGTGAAATCCGAGGACGGGATCGGCAGCCAGCCGCCATCCAGATGGCGGTTCCCCTCCACCGCTGCCCCGCCGACACCGAACTGTGGCGTCAGCCTTCCCGAAATGATCCCGCCGGCATCCACGATGAACTTGCGGTTGTCACAGGCCAGGGACAGCATCATCGGCCCCCGATTCTGGACCGGGTTGTGCGTCTTGCTCATCGCCTGTTCAAACGTCTGGTCCGGCATCTCGCGGACCTCCTCCAACACGGTCTTGCGGGCCGCGATCTCTGCCGGTCGATTCTTCACAACCACGGCCTTGTCAGCCGCAGAGACGAGCACCCCGGCGTGGCGGATGAACACGGAGCCTTGAGCCGCCACATCCTCGACCGCCACCGAGAACCCACCCGCTGGGTGGCTGAAGTGCAAGAGGGTTCGCACCATATTCACCTGCTTGGGTCCCGAGTTATCCTTGCAGTGACACAACACCGTTCCAGACATGGGGCAGCACAAGAGACTTGGCTGATTCTTCAACGACTTCTGCGCCCGGTAACGGACCTCGATCTCCAGGGGGCCGGACGTGTCCCACGCGCGGCGTGTCTGCTCGCCCCCCTTTTCGTCCAACAGCACCCCACGGGAAGACTCGATGGTCACCAGCGAGCGCTCCGCGCCCCCGGCCTCCAGGCGCAACTTCGCGGTTTGCCACGATCCGGGGCCTCCGGCAATGTACAGGTTCTTCACGACCACGGCCTTCTTCGAGGTCATAACCCATTCGATTGCCTTGACCGTCCTGTTTGCATTGCTGGGGGACAGCGACCAGAGGAACAAACCGCCTTCCATGCCCGCAAGAGGCTCGTCCGGCAACTCGTGCCACTTCCAGTCCTCGTCCTGCACACGCAGCCGAATCGCGTCCGCGCCCAAGGCCGTTCCCCCCGCCAGTCTCAGTCCCACCCGTTGGCCTGGACACAGGCCTTCCTCCCACTGCAATCCGATGCGGGCCTTCCCGTCAGGACCGGGATCGAGCCGATAGCTGCCGTCCGCCTCCATCTGCAAGGGTTCTCCGTGGTCAAGGTCGGGATCGGAAACAAATGCCAGCGCCGTGGAGGCCAGGTTGTGTGAGGGTGGGGTCAAGGGCCTGAGCCACGGGGTCGCGGCCGGAATCAGGCGGGCTTCCGCCCAGTTGCCGGCATCCCCCCCGTTCCCATCGCCAGCATCTTCGAGGGCGAGGACCAGATTTCGAAATCCTTTGACCGAAACCCGGATCTTCCTCGCCTGCTGTCCCCCCTTCATCACATCGCTGCGAAAGAGTTCCTCGCCATCGCCCAGAACGCAAAACACCACCGAGCCGATGTGGTTCAACTGGGTCTGCACGCCAATCTCCGCTTCGAGCGTCTCGTACTTTCCGTCGAGCTGCAGCGTAATGGTGCCGTTGGCGTGCGCGCCGAGCCCGCGTGCGTATTCGTTGCCCCCGATGCTCAACTTGACCGGCGTCGCGTTGCCGGGCGGCGTGACGGCCGTATCGACGCCCAGGCCGCCCCAACCCTGGGTGGCCGAAAGACGATCCCTCGTCCAATCGGAGATATATACCGGCCCGGTCTTGTTCTTCGCCCCTTCAGGATTGTCAGCGGCGGCCGATCCCAACGCGGCCGCCGAAAGCAGCAGGAGAAGGCCCCATCGAAAGGGCGGAACAAATGGGGCGCCTAGGAATTTGATCTTCGATTTACTCATAACGTATCCAGCATGGCCTTTTCCGCCCCCAAAAACAATGGCAGTCTATGCCGAAAACATGCATCTTCTTGCAAATTGTGATTCTCTGCCGTAAGAGCGGCCATGGACCGATTCGCGAATGAATTCATGTGGTCTGAGCGTTCCGGGGGCATACCTGCCCTGGGATCCGCCTCCGAGTATTGTGGCGAACATGTAAACCACATCGGTCGTTATCGATGTGGTTTGTGGGTGCTTGACTATGCTTTTGCGCCTCATGGAAGCGTCCGTGTCGGCTCAACGCGCAGGCCATGGTGTGTGCGACCGGCGCGGACGGCACATCTCTATCCGCCGGATACCCGCTACTGGGAGGACACGCGAGAGGAAAGGGGGCCGCGCCACAACGGCTATCTGCTGTTTACAGGCGGCGAGCACACAGCCCTGACCGAGCGGGTGGATTCGGCTTCCAAGTACGCGCGCTTTTTGGATCCCGAAGGCGTCCTCGGAAGACTGATCGAGGCAGCGGCGCGCTCGGGCGCTGACAGCGGCGAAGCGGGCTTCTGGGAAGCGCAGTCGGCGCTGTGCCGCGCACTGCATCTGCTGGTCAACGCGGAGCGCGTGGATGCGGGGATCTATCGCGTCGGCTCCGTGACCATGAGCGCCGAAACCGATTTTGTCAGGGAGGTCAACCGGCTCCTCGGGCTGGATCTGGCCACGCCGCGCAGCCTGGCGCAGGTCGCGGCTGAGATGCACGTGAGTGTGTCCGCCCTGTCCCACCGCTACAGGCGGGAGGCCGGCATGGCCCCCATGGCTGCATACCGGGCTTTGCGCATCGACCGTGCAAAGGCCCTGCTGCTGCGTGGCATCCCGCTCCATACGATTGCCGAAGAACTCGGCTTCAGCGACGCCTTTCACCTGTCCAAAGCGTTCAAGCAGGTGCTGAGACTCGCGCCGCGCCACTTCCTTCGCGACCATCGGCAGCGCCACTCTGACGGCGGGTGATCCGAACGGTTGGGTCTAGTTTTCGTGATTGCTTCCGGGATAGGGCCGCCCGGCCCGAAGGCCGGACGACGCCCCCCACTGATCCGGACGAGCGCAATTAACGCATCCGGTTCCTCGGGGTTGTGGTTTCATTGCATTTTGGAGTGTAGGATGCGAGCAGGAAATAAGGGGAAGACACGCAACATGCCCTGGAACTGTTCCCAGTTCGGGCTGCTGCTTCGGTTGCGCCGCTGTAGCCACCTACGCCACAACTTTGCCACTTCATACCGCAGCCGTGACAGCATGCGGATGTTTCCAGTGACTCCGTAGTAGCCGTCATGACCACGCAGCTTCTCGTTGAGCTTGCGCT
>NZ_JBIKBQ010000173.1:0-4997 GCF_058122085.1 Luteolibacter sp.
CTTCACCGGCGCGATGGACACGCCGGAAAGCCTCGGCGAGGCCTATCACTTGCTGCAGGCGAAGGCGGATGTGAACTATTGGACCGGCCGCGCGCTGACGGCGCTCGGACACACGGACCAAGCCCGCGAGCATTTCATGCTCTCGGCGGCGGAAGCCGGCGATTTCTCCGAAATGGCGGTCACGGCGCACAGTCTGCTGAGCTACTTCCGTGGTCTTTCGCTGCGGGAACTCGGCCGCGGGGAAGAGGCCCGCGCCCTGTTTGCCGACCTCAAGACCTTTGCCGAAACCAAGCTCAAGGAAACCGCCCGGATCGACTATTTCGCCACCTCGCTTCCGAACCTGTTGGTTTTCGAGGAGGACCTCCAGGCACGGCGCGACGCGGAGAACCATCTTCTGCTAGCGTTCGCGCTTCACGGACTCGGTGAGGCGACCGCGGCTCGCGGCGCTTTGGAGAAGACCCTCGCCTTCAACCATGCCGACCAACGGGCAATGGACCTGCAGCGCGAATTGTCATCCGGCCCGACATGCAAGTGAAAGGATCGATTGCGCCAAATCAGCGCATGACACGAACCCGGTAGAACCGGGCCATCACGTTGGCCGTGACAGGATCGTGGATCAGCACGATTCCGTCCGTTGGGCGGCTGAGATCCGGGGCGAGCACCGTCCGGCCGGCGGCGGGATAGTCACCGTCACTTTCCTTGAAGAAGGCGGTGGTCCCGGTGCGCCGCCAACCACTTTGACGCTGTAGGCCTTGTCGATCGGATGACTTTCCTTTGCGTTTTCGGGAAACCGTGGTTTTCTCCCCCAGACAAAAACCACCGGCCCCTGCGGGCCGATGGCTTGAGTTCCCAAGCCGCTGTTCTGATTTTGTTCTCTTCCAGGAGTGAATCAGCAAGCGGCTTCTTCATTTCCAGCGGGCGGGCCGCCGCCCGCCTTGGAGCGCCGGGTCAGGCCGCTGTTGCGCTCGCTTTTCGGGATGAATCCCATCGAGCGATACAGCGGACTGTCCTCGCCATGGTCCGGGTGGCTGCGCACGCCGTGGGTGACGAGGATAAGCAGCTTGTTGAGCCGCGACTCCTCTTCATCACGCGCTTTTTGCGCGGCCAACCGGGCGAGGGCCAGATCGGCTAGCCGATCTGCTCCATGCGGAACTTGATGGCCTCCAGCGGAGTGGGGCGGGCGACGGCTTGGTATTCATTCTCATAGTTCTCGATCAGGACTGCCAGGACCTCCATTTGGTCCTGTTGTTTCTCCGTCAGGCTGTCACCTCGCGAAGCCAGGCGGTCGAAGCGGGAGAGCGCTTCGGGAGCTTTGCAATGACCCTGGATCGCTCCGCGGATGCCTGCGGACGCATGTCGGGAACCGCGCGACATCATGCACGGCCCGTTGTGCAAGAGGTAACGCGGTCCCGACATCGCGCACCGACCGCGATTGACGCGCCCCTTAAGGAGGCACCACACTCGTGGGGTGCAGGCGGCTGCGAAGCCATTGAAAAGCGCGAAGCTCTTCCCAATGACCCTCATCCCCCCTCCGCCAAGAGCGACGCCGCTCCCCCTCTTATGAAATCACCCGCAGTTCACACCCCGCTTCTCTCCCTCATCGCCTCGGCATTCCTCGCCGCCGTCGGCTTCGCGGCGGAACCGCTGGTCACGCTTCGCGACTGCAAATTCATCCCCACCGACTGGGCGGACGGCGACAGCTTCGAGATCCAGACGGCCGACGGAGTTCACCACACCATCCGCCTTTATGGCGCTGACTGCGTCGAGTGGCACGTCACCGACGAGAACGACGCCCGCCGACTGCGTGAACAAAGGCGCTATTTCGGAATCGCAGAGTTCGGCGGCTCGCCGCAAGCATCCATCGAAGCCGCCAAAGCCGCCGGCAAGAGCGCCGCCGCAGAGACCGCCCGCGCGCTTGCCCGCCCATTCACCGTCCACACCGCCTTCGCCGATGCCCGGGGCGACGGTAAACACAAGCGGATCTACGCGTTTGTCACCACCGCTGACGGCCAGGACATGACCGAACACTTGGTCAAAATGGGCCTCGCACGCGCTTTCGGCGTCTATCGCGAAACGCCTGCTGCCAAGTCAGCGAAGGATTATCAGGAAAATCTCCGCGATGCGGAACTCATCGCCGCCAAGGCCGCTGCCGGTGCCTGGGCCAAAACCAACTGGGACAAGCTCTCCGCCGAACGTCAGGAACAGCGGAAGGAGGACTCGGAACTCACCCTCGCCGCGGGAACCGGCAAATCTTCCGAGGTCTTCAAAATCAATCCCAACACCGCCGCCCGTGACGAACTGATGAAGCTCCCCGGCGTCGGTGAGGTCACTGCCAACCGGATCATCGGCGGCCGTCCCTACAAAAAAGCGGCCGATCTCCTCAAGGTGGAGGGCTTCGGACCGAAATCCCTGGAGCGGCTCACGCCGTATCTTCTGCTCCCTTAGAAAAGGGCCATGTCCGGACGGTTCTATCACGATTACGACTGTCAACGCGACGGGCTCGCCGTCATGAGTGACAAGCCCTTGATCTGGGCCGACGACGGCTGGTCGAGGGTTAGATGGCAGACGTGGTGCGCATTCCTACGCGTTGCGCCACCAGCACGCGCAGCGGTATTGTGCCTTGGATTTGTGGTCAGCCATCGATTGGAATGGCCCTCGCCGATCATCCCCATATGATCGGAGCAATGAAGGAAATCACAGCCTCCGACCTGAAGACCATCCTTCATTCCAAGCGCGCCCATATTTACTATCTGGAACACTGCCGGATCCTGGTGAACGGCGGGCGGGTTGAGTATCTGCCCTGAACGTCACTCGCTGAAGCAAGTCGCTCAGCGCGCTGGTGGATTTCTTGGATTGAAGATCTGCGAGCGCCTTTGCATGCCCCGAGGCACGGAAGGCGAGAAGTCCGATTCCCGCTCCGGCCAGCAAAACGAGGATTGCCGCCGCGGTGGTGGCGATCATTCGGGCACGGCGGGCAGATCGGCCCCGCTCGATGGTTTGCGAGAGTTGGGCGCGGGTGGAGTCGATCCGCGAGCGTGGGCCGGCGGGAATCTCGCCGCGCAGTTCTTCGATTTGCCGCCACATGCGGACCAGGTTCTCCAACAAAGGACCGGCAAAGTCCAGAGTGAGTCCCAAGGGCGTCACCGCACGGTTCTCCGCCTCGTCCGCGATCAGCGACATTTCCGCCACCAACTGGTTCACCCGGCCGACGCGCTCGGCCTCGGCCCGATGTTTGGCGAGTTGTGCGCTCATGGAATTGGACCGCCCTGTCATTTGCGTCGCGTTCCCGGTGGGATCATGGGCGTCGAATAGCAGGGAAAACTCGCCGTGCGACACCGCCGCATGACGCCAGTTTCCTGAATCAAGCTCCTCCTCCGCCTTCCGCATCAATTCCGGCATCCGCCGCAGCGCCTCTTCCCGCCGCCGGCGTTGGCGGATCTCCGCGACAATCTCCGGGATGGTGACCTTCCGCACCACCTTCTTGAAGTGCTGGCCATACTCGGAGGCCATGGCGGCAAGCGACTCCGTTCCGGCAAGATCGCGGGCGCGTAGGTAGTCCTCCACAGCGGCGACCAGCGGAATTCCGGATTTCTGGAGCATGGCCTCCGCCGCCTTGAAGCTGTCTCGCTCGTGCGGCTTGAGGTCAGTGACGTGCTGCATTCCGACCTGAATTCGCTGCGCCACGAACAACGCCTCTTTCTTCGCGTCCTCCAGAGAATTGAAGACCTTCCGCTCTCTCCGTCCATCCCGGTAAAAGCTCAGCGTGTAACGGACCCGGCCCTTGGATTCCGTCTGGTAAATCGGCACCACGGCAGACCCGGCTTTCACCTTGAGAAACGGACCTTGTTTCTTCTTGCCTCTGGAACGCCTTGTCTTTGAGAGGATTGCAGAGTCCGATCCGACGTTTGTCACCAATTTGTCACCACCCTCGTTCATGGGGTAGTGGGGGCTGTCAACTGGGCGGGGATTCTACCCCGTAACCCGTTGATAATGAAATGGTGCGCGCGACAGGACTCGAACCTGAACAGGGTTGCCCCCACTAGAACCTGAATGGGGATAAATCGTTGAATATCATGAGGTTGCATACCGTTAAGTGCTTAGGATTGCCCAGTATTTCCAAATGGGGCAACTTAGATTGGAGCAAGTTTGAGCACTATCGGGAAGGTGTTTTGTCACCATTTGTCACCAAGCATCAATGACTTATGGTAAATACGAGCACCGCGTGAAGGTTTAGCACCGCGCCAGATTCCCAACTAGATTTCCCGTTCTACTCCCCTCACCCGTTGACATGGAAACACCGGGCATGGACACGCACCCATCTTCGCCGCGCACCGAACTCGACCTGATCACCGAACAGGAACTCGCCCGCCATCTGAAAATCTGTCGCCGCCAACTCTACAACTGGCGCGTAAGTGGGCTGATCCCGTATTTCAAGCTGGGCAAGGCCGTCCGATTCCGGGTGGCGGATGTGGCGGCGGCGATTGAGCGGATGCGGGTTGGGTGATCTCAGGCCATCCCATTCACCGCAAAATCATCGAAAAACTCATCATCCACCAAATATGTCGGACGGAGTCCTAGCTGGAGTTCTTCCATGAGCCGGACGAGCTGGTCTCCGTTGATCAGTTCAATTGGCTTGAGTCCCTTTTCCTGTGCCATCTTGATGGCGTCAGAGGTGAAATATCCTGTGGTGATGAGAATGCCTTTGTCGGCGCTGGATGGAATACTGCCACGAAATGTCGAAATATGGCTGGACGTCACGGCTTCCGCATAGCGTTTGCACTGAAAAACAACCCTGAAACTCATGAAGGAATTTAGTTTCAGTAGCCCCTCACCATCAATTCCCTTGTCTTTCGGGCCACCAGTAACCTCGACGGAAGAGGATTTTTTTTCGTTAAAATGTTAAAATCGATTGGTGCTGGTTGATCGGGCGATGTTCCGACATCGCCTGTTTGAACAAACGTTTCAAATCAACCAACACCATGAGTAAACAGACAGGG
>NZ_JBIKBQ010000174.1:0-4790 GCF_058122085.1 Luteolibacter sp.
CTCCACCGGCCCGTCCCAGCGCGAAAGAGCAATCCGAGCTTGCTGGGGAGATCAAGTTCTCGTATCAAATGTCCATCAGCCAGCCCGCTGAGATTTTAACAATTTAACGGAAAGAAAAATTTCCCCGATGATCCGGGTCCTCCTCGCGCGGGAAGATCGCCATCAAAATGATCTTCGCTTGTGGCAGTTTTGCTCGGATTCGATCGCAAACCGTCCTCACGCCTTCCGCGATCTCGGGAGCGGTATTCTGGCGGGCGTTTGCCGTCTGGCTGGTGTTGTTGGTGCCAATGTTGAGCACGACGATCCGCGGTGCGATGCCATCGAGTTCGCCATGATTGATGCGCCAGAGCACGTTCTGTGTTCGGTCCCAACCAAAGCCGAGATTGAGGATGCGTGATTTTCCGAAAACCGCCTCCCACGCTTTTGGGCCCCGTGCGGTGTGTGCCTTGGGCTCGCCATTCCAAAAGTGCGTGATTGAGTCGCCGATCAGCACGATTTCCGGCTGAAGCGCGGCCTTGATGCGCAGCACTTCCTCATGGCGTTTCGACCAATCGTAACTGTCGTTTTCCAGCTTCGAAACAGGGATGGTGGCGCTGTTATTGCCGGGATTCACCGCTTCGCTTGCGATGGCGATTTCGAAAAGTGCCGCAGTGGCCAAAACCAAGTGGACGTGAGGGAATTTCATGGCTTTGTCAAAACGAGTTTTTTAACGCCTGGAACTGTGTGAACAGCGGCTGCCGGTCCCCAAGAACATTTGATTGCACAGGCAAGTTTCGATACTGAACAAACGTGTAGGGTGTCGATTTTTCTAGCGATGTCTGAGAATGCGGGATTTGTTTCGGGCGGCTGCCGCAAGGATGTCAAGCACTTCAACCAAACATCAATCACCATGAATCCCTACAATGGAATCCGCCGCCTAGTCGTGACGGCCCTTTTGATTTCAAACCTGGCGTCCGCGCAATCTCCACCAATCTCCGCCGTTGCGCCCGTTCCGGCGTTCCACAAGGGAGTATGCATCCTGTTTCAAGGCGATTCCATCACCGATGGCAATCGCGGCCGCAGCATGGACCCCAACCACATCCTCGGCCATGGTTACGCGTTCATTATCGCCGCCAGGTATGGTGCCGCTTTCCCGGAGCGGAATCTTACTTTCCTCAACCGGGGAGTCAGTGGCAATACGGTTCTTGATCTATCAAAGCGATGGCAGCAGGACACACTTGATCTCAAGCCGGACATTTTAAGCATCCTCATCGGTGTGAACGACAACGGCCGGGTTCCGCTCGACCAGTATGAACAGACCTATGACAAGTTGCTCGCCGATGCGCGTGCTGCAAATCCCAAAGTGCGTTTCGTGCTCTGCACTCCGTTTACCCTGCCCATCGAGACGAAGAAAGACAGCTGGAAGGAATGGAGCGCCGACATCAAGGCGCGTCAGGAGATTGTGGCCCGACTGGCCAGGAAATACCAGGCGGCCTTGGTGAACTTCCAGCCGGTCTTCGACGCCGCCTGCCTCAAAGCACCTGCGGAGCATTGGATTTGGGACAGCATTCATCCTACGTATTCCGGCCATGGGCTCATGGCCGATGAATGGGTGCGGACGGTGGCAAAGTTCTGGCCTAAAGAATAAGCGCGGTGCCTGGATGCAGGGCGGCAAAGATCAATCAAACGACAAGATGCCGTGGGTTCGGTTTTCCCGGGCTCATAATCCCCGAAAATGGTCCGTCGCCCACTTTTTCCGATACTCGCCGGGAGAAATGCCGCAGGAAGTCTGGATCACGCGGCACAGGTAGGTGGCGCTGCCATATCCCACCTCGCGGGCGACGCTTTCCAGTTTCAGATCGGTCTCGCGGAGCAGGCGCGTGGCTTCATTGAGGCGGAGGCCTGCAATTTCCTGATTGAGGTCATGGCCGAGTTCGGCCTGCATTGAAGATTGCAGACGCGCACAGGCATTCCCACACGGCGGGCAAGTTCTTCGGCCCGAAGTGGACTGCGGAACTCGCTGCGGGCGGTCTGGATGGCCAGTGCGAGGGCGGAATGCGAACAGGTGTAGCTAGTTTGCCTGGAATCGGATCGAAAAGCCCTCAATCGGCCAAGCAGAGGTCATACTACCGCGCGTTATTTTGAAGTCAATTGCTGCGAAGCCGGGCTGATCGAGAGCCATGCCCGAGGGTCACTCCAGCACACCGATTTCCGCGAAGGAGGCGTGTCGTTTTTCCAAGGCGCGGACTGCTTGGATGCGGAGGTAGCGAGCGCTGACCGGGCTGACGAAGCTGACGACCTGCTCGATTGGATTGGCACGAATGTTGGAGAACTCCCCCTCCGCCACGAGGGTCCAAGTCTTGCCATCAGTGGAGGTCTCTGCCCGGTAGAGGTCCACCATGCCGTGGGCAATGCCATCCTGCCGGGGTAGCGCGGTGAAGCCCTTGATGGATTTGACCTTGCCTAAATCCAAGGTGAGGTCCTGTGGCAGGCCGCTCTCCCCTTTGGATTCATCGTGGGTATGCCAGAAGGTTGCCGGGTCTCCGTCGATGGCGGCCGATGCTGAGTTTCCAGTCGCAACGGCGCTGGCCGTGACGCTCCATCCGTTGCGGTCCTGTGGCCGAAGCTTGACCACCGCGCCATCGAGCGGAGGAATGGCGGGGCGGAGGAACAGGCCGAAGTCGGACAAGGCCGGGCAGGCCGAGGACTTGACGACGCGGAGACGCACGCGGTCCGTAGTCACCGTAGGGATTTCCCAGAGACGGCAATATCCGACCGACTGGGCGCGTGCCACCTCTTTCCAATTTCCGTCCGCCATGACATCCAAGGCCACGTCATCGATGCGCTGGCCCAGGCGGATGTCTTCCCGCAAGCGCAAGAGATTGAATGTTTTTGCCTCCGGCAGGGTGATTTCCACGCTTGCCTCGCGAACCTCGTCGTCGGTCGTCCAGGCACTCCACTTGTCCGGATCCAATAAATTGGCAGGTCCCCAGGACGGGTCGCCGCCGCGAATATGGGATGCCTTGAGAGATGCACCAGCCGCAAGGTTGCGGGCAAAGGTCTCGCGCAGCAGATCACCGAAGCGGGTGAGGCTCGAAACATCGCGCTCGTGGATGATGCCACGGCGATCCGGCGGCACGTTGAGCAGGAAATGCGCGCCGCGGCCCACCGACTGCAGGTAGATGTTCCACAGATGTTGCGGGGATTTCACATGGCCGTTCTCGTGTTCATGCCAGAACCAACCGTGGCGGATCGAGACGTCCACTTCTCCGGGCATCCAGTCTCGCCCGTGGCGGGTGCCGCGTTCGCCATCCCTGTAGCGGGTGTTTCCGGGACCGGCTTTGGCCTCGTCTCCATCCGGACTGACGGGGGTGTAGGTGGCCCAGCAGGGATCCGCTGCAAATCCGGCTTCATTGCCGATCCAACGCAGGTCCGGGCCGGCATCGGAAAAGAGCACCGCCTGTGGTTGGATTTTGCGGGCGCCCTTCCAGGTTTCCGCCCAGCCGTAATAGGTCAATCGGTCAATGGAGCGTCTCTCACGCGCACCGCCATAATAGCCATCCCCGCCATTGGCTCCATCGAACCAGACTTCGAAAACCTCACCATAGTTGGTCAGAAGTTCCTCTAACTGCGGACGGAACACCTGAGTCACGTATTCCGCTTTTCCATATTTCGGGTTGTTACGATCCCACGGGGAAAGATAGACGCCGAACTTCATGCCACGCTCGCGGGCGGCACTGGAAATTTCGGCCACCAGGTCGCCCTTGCCGTCTCGATAAGGGCTGCGGCTGATGTTATGGGGTGTGGTTTTGGTGGGCCACAGGCAAAAGCCATCATGGTGCTTGGCGGTGAGGATGATGCCTTGCATGCCCGCCTTTTGAAGTGTCTCCGCGATCTGGCCGATATCGGGGGCCGTGGGATTGAACAACGCCGGATCCTCATCGCCATATCCCCATTCCTTCCCCGTGAACGTGTTGATGGTGAGATGGATGAATGCATACATCTCCATTTCCGCATGCCGGAGTTGACTCTCGTTAGGTAGGGCACCGAAGGGCTTGGGTGCCGGTACTCGCGGAGCAGCATTGATTTCCGCCCACCCAAGGGTCGGAACGGCGAGCAAGAGGATCAGACTGCGAATGGACATGCTGCGGAATGAAACTGAAACAGTCATTTTGGGGAAGGCGGGAATGAGAGGTGTCATCAGGGCTTGGATGAAGAAAGATGGTTTCTGAGATTTCTTCAAGGAATTTGCTTTTTGCGTGAAGGCCGTTGAAAGAGCCGGTGGCCAGACCGGCCTGCCTGTCGTCTTGTCCGCCGTAGCTTTAGCGAAGGAGGAAGCCTTCTTGGCCTTCGTAGCTTCAGCGAAGTAGGCGGCGTAGACTGGAGGGCGGGGAAAAGGGGGGTGTTTTTGTGAGATCATCAATCGCCAGGCGCAGGCTCGCGAGCTGCTCAGGCACCTCCGCCGCCACGGCGTGGCCGGGAAAATACAGAGCGGCCGCGCAGGCCAGGAGTTTGAATGAGGGCTTCATGGGGAAACAGTTTCAGACAAGCGATTGCAGCAGAAGCGTGGTGAACCTAGAGTCCTTGAAACACTGAATTTGCTGTTGTTAGGTCAAGTTTTCCTGTCTTCTGTCTTCTGTCTTGCAGTCTTCTGTCTGAGCCGCAGGCTCGCTAGGGTTTCGTTGCGGTAACGCCGCCCCAGACCGGCTCCGTTGCAGAATCAGAATACTGCCTGGTGTAAAGTCCGCTGATGTAACCGGTTGCACCAGCGTCCTGCCCGATATGGAAATACGCGGGCGCGCCATCAGCCG
>NZ_JBIKBQ010000175.1:0-4759 GCF_058122085.1 Luteolibacter sp.
GGGAATCGCGGGGGCGGTGCCTTTGAGATCGACGACCAAGGCCCGCTCATGACCGAGACTATCCCCGAAATCGTTGCTGTAAGCATCCCACAAGGCGAGCATGTCCGGGCGGAACTTGCCGTCAAACAGCTTGGCCATTTCCTTGAACTGCGCGAGTTGCCCGCCCTCGATCGGCGCTTCCGCGACTCTCATGGCCATGGCGTAGGCGGTCTCCAACAGCGCTTCGGCATAGGCGCGGGCCTTCTCGTCGTAAGCAGCGTCGGTCGTCAGGTTGGCGAACAACACGACTTCTTCCGAATCGCCGAGAGCGGCGAGTTTGTTCGGGGACTTCCAATCGACCATGCCGTTGTCGGTGCCGCCGTAGGATTCGATTTTGAGACCGTCCTCGAAGAAGGCGACCATCCCGAGCGAGTCGCTTCCGGCGAGTTTGCGCAGGGTGGCTTCGCGCTCGGCGACGATTTTGAACATCGCCTCCAAGTCGCGGGTGTCACCGAGTCCGTCCGCGCCGACAAGTCCGTCGCGCAGGCCGCTGGTCATTTCCGCAAGCCCTCCGGCAGCGCTGGCGAGCGTGTCCATGGCGTCCTTTTGGCCATAGACCACGGCGGCGAGTTCCTTGGAAACATAGGCATCGCTGAAGGCGAGAGCATCGGACGCGGCGAGCGACTGGCCGACGTCGACAGCCAGCTTGAAGTCATCGGCCGAGCCGCCCAGGAAAAGGACGACGTAGTCCCCCACCGTGCCGCTGAGGATGAGCAGGTCTTTTTTCGCGACCACGGCGAGCAATTGATCGACGGTGGCGGCGTCGAGTTCCTCGTCCATGTCGGCGCGGTCCTCGGCCATGGTGGCGGAAATTTTGGCGCCGAGGATTTTGACGCCCTCAAATTTGCAGCCGGCGCTTTCGATTTCGACGGGCTCGACCATTTCACCGAGCATGTTGGCGTTGGCGATCATCGCGGCGAGTTGCTGGGCGGCGGTGGCGCGATCGGCTTCTTGGGTCCTGAAAGCCATGTAAACCGGCGGCATTTGGGTCTTTTCGAGGAGTGAAATTCCCGACTGCGGGTCCTTGAGCAGGTCCTTGAACAAATCCGGGCCGTAGCTGTCGGCAAACGAATCTGATAGCGTGGAAGCGTCGCCGGATTTCACGGCGGCCGCGAACGCCTTGGCGATGGAGCGCATCTGGAAGTAGCCCATGCGGCGGTTGAAGGTGAGGAGGTTGCCGGTTTGTTCCGCAGTGGACTTGCCGAGCGCGAGCGTGAACTCGGTGCCGAACAACGCGGCCGGGCCGGTCGCTTCGCCGGCTGCGGCCTCGGCCGGTTCATCGCCGCCGACGCCCATTTGATTTTCGACGAGTTTCCAAAGTTGAGTGGCCTTGGCGCGGGAGGCGGTTTTGGTGCCGTTATAAAAGGCGAGAACACCCTCGGTGTCCTGCGTCAGGTGCTTGACGAAACCGAGCTTGGCAGCCCGTTCCTCCGGCGTCACGGCGGGAACCGGCGGCGGTGCCTCCGGTGCAGGCGCTTGGGCCACCGCCGCCGGAGTTTCCGGGGCCTTGACCGCTTCTTTTTTCTTACAAGCCCCGAAGCTCAAAGCCACCGCGGGGATCAACAACCAGCTTGCTTGCAGTTTCATGGAGGCACGCAGCTAGAACGCCCGGACCGCTTGCTGCAAGAAGATTGGCCGGAAAATCCGGGAAAAACCACAGCCAGACTCAGGAGATGACCCGGATATTGCGAAAAACGCCGCGACCTCCACCGCACAAGAGGCAACGCGGTCCCGACATCGTGCACCGGCCTCTGTGGAAGTGGTAACAGGCGGTGAATCGCGCCCAGACTGCTAGAAAGGTCATCACGACCACCGCCAATGAACCGGTGCGGATTTTTGTCAATGGACTCGCCCGCAATGCAATCAATGATGACGAGCGCCCCCTACCGCCACACATGCCCGGGGAATTTCTTCGCCACGGTGGGGCGGTGCCTCGGCCATTCGCGGGCGAGGAAGTGCGGCCAGTCGGTGGTGGTGGCGAGGCGTTTGCCGTCGGGAGTGCAGAGGTTGAGGAGCACGGGAAGGCGGCCTTCGCAGAGACTGGGATGTTCTTTGAGGGCGTAGCATTCCTGTAGCTTCACCTGCGCTTCCGGTGAGTCGTTGACGTAGGAGACTTTCGTGGTGCGGCCGTCGAGCCAGGGAATGGAGAGCGGCAGCAACTCATCGAGCCAAGCGATCTGGCCCTTTTCCAAATGTCGGTGGAACGCGTTCGTGAGAGACGCGGCCTGCGCCTCCCTCACTAACGAGAGGCCGGTGAGGGCGCGGGCGAGGCAGGTGGTGATGGCGTCGGCATCAAAGGGCGCGAACTCGAGTTCGGGCACGTTGGCGTGGACGAGGTTCACGCGGGCGATGAATTGTTTTAGCCGGTGATCCATCAGCGGCAGGTCGAAGGCTCCGGCACGCTGGGCATCGGCGAGGCAGCGGCCGCTGGCGAGGGGATCGAGGTCGCGTTGCTGTGCTTTCTGCTCGATGACGAGATCCCGATAGCGCGTGAGTTTCATCGCGGAGACTCGCTTGTTCCGGGCATCAAAGAGGTGCTCGACGGTGGTCGTTAGATGCTGGGGAAACATCTCGGCGATCCACTCGGTCTTCACCGCGGCGGCGAGGCTGAGCAGGGTCAGCGGTGTGGGACCGCGCGAGGGCGCTTGCCGCAGATTGGCGGCGACGAAAAACGGGGCGTCCTGCACCACGCTTTCGCGGACGAGCTGGCCTTGTCGTTGCTCGGTGAGGTCGCACGCGGGCTTGCCGGGTTCTCGGCGTTTGGCGAGCTGATCGACGAAGCCGGCCATCAGGCACCGCAGCAGGGCGTCGTCGTTTTTTACCGGGCTGGCGGGTGGTTTTTCGCGATCGTAGAGGCGTTGTTGGTGGGCGGCTTGCAGGATTTGTTGGCAGGTCTGCTCCACTTGGCGGGCAACCTGGGCGTTGATGCCGTGGCTGCGGCAGCGGTCGAAGCTGAAGCGGTTCGCCTGGGCGAAGTCGTAGGCGCGCATCAGGGTGATGAAGTCGGAGTCGCCGCTGGTCTCGAACATTTCGCGCGCGGTTTGCGTTTGGCCGTCGTCGCGATCCAGGCGGGCGAGCAGGTCGCGGCCACTGACGAGGGCGGCGCACAAGGCGGCATCGGGCACGCAGCCGCGCTGGCTGGCCTCAATCAACATGCGCGAGTAGCGCGGGTGCATCGGCAGGCGCAGCATTTGCCGGCCGATGGGCGTGAGTTCCGCATCGAGCAAGGCGCCGAGCATGGTGAGCAGGCGCTCGGCGCGTTCGACCGCCTGGGTATCGGGTTTGTCCAGCCAGTCAAAGGTGGCGGCCTCCCGGATGCCTAACGAGTGAAGCAGGAGGACAACCTCGGCGAGGTCGCTGCGCTGAATCTCCGGCGTGTTGCGTTCCTCGCGGGTCTTGTGGCCGATCACGGTCCACAAACGATGACAGGTGCCCGGCGCGGTGCGGCCGGCGCGGCCTTTGCGTTGGTCGGCACTGGCGCGGCTGATCGGCTCTAGCAAGAGCGTGCCGATGCCGCGTTCGGCATCGTAGCGAGCCACGCGGGCGACGCCGCTGTCCACGACGTGGCGGATGCCGTCGATGGTGATGCTGGTTTCGGCGACGTTGGTGGCGACGATGATTTTCCGCAGCGCGTTCGGAGCGAAGGCTCGGTCTTGCTCCTGTGGTTCGAGTTCGCCGTGCAAGGGGATGCAGGCCACGCGCTCCTGCGTTCGCAGGCCGCGCAACGCGTCGAGGGTGCCGTTGATTTCGCCGCGCCCGGGCATGAAGACGAGGATGTCGCCGGGGGCGTCGTCGTTGAGGATGCGCTCGACCGCTCCAGCGGCTTGCGCGGTGATCGGGCGTGGGTCGGGCTGAGAGAGGTAGCCGACTTCCACGGGGAAACTTTGTCCTTCGGAAATGAGGATCGGGCACTGGTTCAAATACGCGGCGACCGGCTCGGCATCGAGCGTGGCGGACATCACCAGCATGGCCAGATCAGGGCGCTGGGTTTGCTGCAAATTTTTCACCAAGGCGAGGGCGACATCGCTGAGCAGGTTTCGCTCGTGGAACTCATCAAAGACCACCGCCCCGATCTTGGAAAGCGTGCGGTCGTCCTGCAACCAGCGCAGCAGGATGCCTTCGGTGACAAAACAGATGCGGGTGCCGACGCTGGTGTGGTCGTCGAAGCGGATCTGATAGCCGACCTCCGCGCCGAGCTTCCCCTCGCGCTCCCAGGCGACGCGGGTGGCCACGCTGCGGGCGGCGACGCGGCGGGGTTGCAGCACCACGATCATCTTGTCGCCCGCGATCCCGGCATCGAGCAGCATCTGCGGCACCTGGGTGGTCTTGCCCGAACCCGTGGGCGCGACGAGCACCAGGCGATTGCCGGCTTGCAGCGTGCGCAGGATGTCAGTGTGGATTCTCCAGATGGGCAGCGAGGCGGGGGCGGGCATGATGAGGACCTTGTTCATTCCGGTAACTTTCACGGCGGAGGTGGTCGGCGTTTCATTTACCAGGATATTACCGCCGTCGAGACAGCACTTGCGCAGATCGGGGGATTCTTTCGGAAAAGCCTTCACCAAGGCATCGAGAAGACTGACCGGCTCGTCACCCTTCACCCGGCGGAACCGCTGGGCGGCCAGGCCGTCGTTCCAGAGGCCCTTGGCTTTCGCCTGTTCGAACGCTTCGACGAGTTGGCGCCGGCAAGTCCCGGCAAGGTGGCAAGAAGGACGGCCTGAAT
>NZ_JBIKBQ010000176.1:0-4598 GCF_058122085.1 Luteolibacter sp.
CGGTAGCGGGATGTGGCCATGCGCGAGTTGTGCCCGAAGGCGCAGAACATGTGCAGTAATTTGGCTCAATCAGCTGAAAACCAGATTTTTGCCGATTTTTAAAAATCCGCCGTGCCTGAGATGCCTTGCGGCACCAAGGATTCGCGGCTAAATCACGTGCAGACGTTCATGCCATTGATTCAGGATTCCAGCTATCGCGCGCCCTCGTGGCTCCCCGGCGGGCACGCGCAAACCATCTACCCCGCCCTGTTCCGGCGGGTGGCGCGCGCCACCAACCGGCCCGAGCGACTGGAGCTTCCTGACGGCGATTTCCTCGACCTGGAATGGGCGGAACAAGGTCGCCCGCGCCTCGCGATCCTCTGCCACGGCTTGGAGGCCGACCTGAAAACCGGCTATATCCAAGGCATGGCGGCCGCCTTGATCCGCCGTGGCTGGGACGTGCTGGCGTGGAATTTCCGCGGCTGCGGCGGCGAGCCGAACCGCCTGCTGCGGATGTATCACAGCGGTGCGACCGAAGACCTGCACGCTGTTATTTCCCACGCGTTGGCGAACCATCCGGCGGACTCCATCGACCTCATCGGCTTCAGTCTCGGAGGAAATCTCACGTTGAAATATCTCGGCGAGCGCCCGGCGGAGCTCTCGCCGCGGCTCCACCGGGCGGTGGCGTTCTCCGTCCCCTGCGATCTCGCCTGCTCGTCGCGGCAGCTCGCGCTCCCGTCCAACCGGATTTACATGGACCGTTTCCTGCGGGAAATGCGGGCGAAGCTCCGCGCGAAAAACCTCATGTTCCCCGGCCAGCTCGACCTCACCGGACTCGACCGCATCCGCACCTTCCAGGAATTCGACGACCGCTTCACCGCGCCCATCCACGGCTTCCGCGACGCCGCGGACTACTGGGCGCGCAACAGCTGCCGCCAATTTCTCCCGCACATCACGCTGCCCACCTTGCTCGTCAACGCGGCGAACGACCCGTTTCTGGGAGAAGGCTGCTATCCCCGCGAAGAGGCGGCGGCCAGCGACTTTTTCCATTTTGAATCCCCCGCGACCGGCGGCCACGTCGGATTCATGAGCCCCGACACCCGCGGCGAATACCGCTCGGAAACGCGCGCGGCGGAGTTCCTCCGGGGTGTTAGCAGTTCCGAGTCCGGCTGATCTCGGTTGCCATTTCCCGCAGGATCAGGCTTGGCGAACGATTCGTCGGCGCTCATGTTCCGGCACTTCCATCCGGCATGAAAATTCTCAGCTACCTCGATTCCGGCTACGCGCCGTTTGTCCGCCGCCTCAACCGCCGCGCCTTGCCCCAGCCCGGCACGCGCGATCTGGTCACCCAGATCATCGCGGAAGTCGCGCTCAAGGGCGACGAGGCCTTGTTCACTTTCACCAAGCGCTTCGACGGCGCGACGCTCACCGCGAAGACGCTTTTCGTCAGTGACGCGGAATTTGCCGCCGCCGAAAAGGCCGTCACCGACGAGACGAAAACCGCGGTTGCCCGCAGTCTGGCGAACATCCACAGCTTCGCGAAACGGAGTTTGCGGAAGGATTGGTCGGCGAAAAACGCGGAAGGCGCGACCGTCGGCGAGCGCTTCACACCGTTTGACCGCGTCGGCGTTTACGTTCCCGGCGGCAAGGCGCCGCTGGTTTCCACCGCGTTGATGACCGCCGGATTCGCCCAGGCGGCGGGCGTGCCGGAGATCCTGGCAGCCACGCCCTGCGGCCCGGATGGCTCGGTGAATCCCGCGCTGCTCTACGCGCTGAAAGCCGCCGGCGTGACCGAGGCGATCAAGGTCGGCGGCGCGCAAGCCATCGCCGCGCTCGCGCTGGGCACCCGCTCTATCAAACCGGTGGAGCGGATCTTCGGCCCCGGTAACAGCTTCGTCGTCGAGGCGAAGCGCCAGCTCGTCGGCGCGGTCTCCATCGACCTTCTGCCAGGCCCGAGTGAAATTCTGATCCTCGCCGACAAGACCGGAAATCCGGATTTCATCGCCGCCGACATCCTCGCGCAGGCCGAGCATGGCGGCGACAGCGTGGTCGGCTTCGCCACCGATTCCAAAGCGCTGCTCGGCAAGGTCGTCAAAGCCATCGAGCGCCAGCTGCCGACGCTTTCCCGCGGGAAAATCATCCGCGAGGTCCTCAAGCGCGGCACCTTCCTGCTGCACTTGAAATCCTTCGCGGAAGGCGTGGCCATTTCCAACGCCTTCGCTCCCGAACACCTTTCGCTGATCACCGCGGACGAGGCCCGCTGGCTGCCGCAAATCCGCACCGCCGGCGCGATCTATCTGGGGAACGACTCGCCGGTCGCGGTCGGCGATTTCCTCGCCGGCCCCAGCCACACGCTGCCCACCGGCGGCTCTGGCAGGTCGTTCTCCGGCATCCGCGCGGACCAGTTCCAGCGGCGGACCAGCATCGTCCGGCTCGACAAGAATTCTGTCAGGAAATCACTCTCCGTCGTCGAGGAGTTCGCTCGCATCGAAGGACTCGACGCGCACGGCCGGTCGACGGCCATCCGTCTGGAGAAATAATCTCAGCCGCCGGCCGAGATTGCATCGAGCGTTTTCACCGCCTGCCACGCCGCCTCGACGTGATGGACGCGGAAAATCTCTGCGCCGCGTGCCATCCCCGCGCTGATGCACGCGAGGGTCCCGGCATCACGGGCGGACGGATCGTGCAGACCTAGCACCTCACCGATGACTGTTTTCCGCGAGACCGGAACCAGCACCGGTCGCCCGAGTTTCCGCAGGCGCGCCAGCTCGCGAAAGACCGTGAGATTGTCCTCCCGCTGCTTCGCGAAATCAATGCCGGGGTCGAGGATAACGGCTTCCGGCGAGAGCCCGGCGGCTTCGGCGAGCGCGAGTTTTTCCTCAAAAAACCGCTCCAGTTCGCCCATCACGTCGGCCCATTGCTGCTGGAAATGCGGGATTTTCGGCTCGCCCACGCTGTGCATCACGAGCAGCGCCGCGCCGTGAGCGGCGCAAAGACGGGCGTTCCGGTCGTCCGGCAGCGCGCCCATATCGTTGATCAGTTCGACCTTTCCCGCCTGCAAAACTCCCGCCACCACCTCCGGTCGCCACGTGTTTGCGGACAAAACCGGCGGCCAGATTTGCAAGGCATCGCGCGGCTCCACGCCTTGCCAGACCTCGTCCCAGCGCTCCAGAAATCCACGGAACCGCCGCAATTCCTCCGCCACCGGCACCGCCTCGCGGTTCGTCCGCGCGCTTTCCGCGCCCACGTCGATCACGTCCGCGCCCGCCGCCACCTGGCTGCGGGCCAGCGCAACCGCTTTTTTAAAATCCAACGTCCCGTCGGCGGAAAACGAATCGTCGTTCACATTCACGATCCCCATCACCAGCGGACGCCGGGGAAACTCAATGACCCGCTCAGGCAATCGCAACCGCATGCACGCTTCTTAAATCCAAAATCCAAAATCCAAAATCCAAAATCACTCCCGCCCCTTCCCGCTTGCCCCGCGCCGCTCTCTGCTTAACCCTCCGCGCATGTCATCCACTTTCGGCCACGTTTTCCGCATCCACACTTTCGGCGAGTCGCACGGTGGCGGCGTCGGCGTCGTCATCGACGGCTGCCCGCCGCGCATTGCCGTTTCGCAGGCGCAAATCCAGCACGAACTCGACCGCCGCCGCCCCGGCCAGTCGGAAATCGTCACCCCGCGCAAGGAAGCGGACACCGCGGAAATTCTCTCCGGCCTGCAAGACGGCGTCACCCTCGGCTGCCCGATCGCCATCCTTGTCCGCAACACCGACCAACGCCCCGGTGCTTACGACGAAATGGCCGCGAAATACCGCCCCAGCCACGCCGACTACACCTACGACGCGAAATACGGCATCCGCTCCGGCTCCGGCGGCGGCCGCGCCTCCGCCCGCGAAACCATCGGCCGCGTCGCCGCTGCCGCCGTCGCCAAACAAGTGCTCGACACATTTCACCCCGGCATCGAAATCCTCGCCTGGGTGAAATCCATCCAGGAACTCAACGCCGACGTCGATCCCGAGACCGTCACTTCTCAGGACATCGAGTCCAACATCGTCCGCACCGGCGACCCCGCGATGGTCGAGCCGATGATAGCCCGCATCAAAGCCATCCGCGCGGACGGAAACTCCGTCGGCGGCGTGATCGAGTGCGTCATCCGCAATTGCCCGCCCGGCCTCGGCGAGCCGATCTTCGACAAGCTCGAAGCCGACCTCGCCAAAGCCATGCTCTCCATTCCCGCCACCAAAGGCTTCGAGATCGGCTCCGGTTTCTCCGGCACACTTCTCACCGGCCGTGAGCACAACGACCCGTTCCGCATGATCGACGGCAAAGTCCGCACCACCAGCAACCGCTCCGGCGGCGTGCAGGGCGGCATTTCTAATGGCGAAACCATCATCTTCCGCGTCGCCTTCAAGCCCACCGCCACCATCATGTCCTCACAGGAAACCGTCACCGCCGACGGCGAAAACACCGAGTTGCAAGGCAAAGGCCGCCACGACGCCTGCGTCCTCCCCCGCGCCGTCCCCATCGTCGAGGCCATGGCCACGCTGGTTCTCACCGACCAACTGCTGCGCCAGCGCGCGCTGGCGCACTAACGTGGCGGGGGCAAAACCGACCCC
>NZ_JBIKBQ010000177.1:0-4481 GCF_058122085.1 Luteolibacter sp.
GGCCTTTCGGCTCGTCGGACATTTTCAAAATGTAGTTGGAGCCGGAGAGGTAGGGTTTGGTGGTGAAGGTGCCGCCGTCGGCAAACTGGGACATGCCATAGACGTTAGGGACCATCACCCAGTCGTACGAGTCCACGAACATCTCCATGAACCAGCGATAGACGTCGTCCGGCCGGATGCGGCAGAGCAGCATGAAATTCCCGAGCACCATCAGCCGCTCGATGTGGTGGCAGTAGCCGTCGTCCAGCAGTTGGCGGATCACGCGGTCCACGGGCGGGATGCCGGTGGTGGCGTCGTAGAACGAGCGGGGCAGGGGACGGTCGAAGTTCCAGAAATTGCCGTTGCGGATCTCCGTCCCGCGGTGCCGATAGATGCCGTGCATGAACTCACGCCAGCCGATGACCTGGCGGACGAAGCCTTCCAGCGAGTTCATGGGAACGGTCCCGGACCTGGCCATCACGCGGTCAATCACGTCCTGCGGATCAAGCAGGCCGACGTTGAGCGCCGGGGTGATGGCGGAGTGATAGAGAGTGGCGTGTCCGGTGGAGATCGCGTCTTCGTAGAGGCCGAAGTTTTCGAGGCGCTCGTCGATGAACCGGTCCAGCCAGGTTTCCGCGTCCTTGCGGGTGACGGGCCAGCGGAAGCGTTTCAAGGAGCCCGGGTGGTTTGGGAAATGTTTGGAAACATAGTCCGCAGCCTCGCGGGTGAAGGCATTGCCGGGGCAGCGCGGCTCCACGGGCGGGACATGTTTTTTCGGGAGTTTCGCGCGGTTTTCCGTATCGAAGGACCACTTGCCACCGGTGGGGGCGCCATCGCTTTCAATCAGGATTTCCATGCGCTTGCGCTGGGCTTCGTAGAACTTCGCCATGAACGGCTTCTTCT
This sequence comes from Luteolibacter sp., assembly GCF_058122085.1. Lineage (NCBI taxonomy): Bacteria > Pseudomonadati > Verrucomicrobiota > Verrucomicrobiia > Verrucomicrobiales > Verrucomicrobiaceae > Luteolibacter > Luteolibacter sp. Next base: position 883 of record NZ_JBIKBQ010000177.1, read on the forward strand.
TCGATGCGATGTGTCTTGCCAGGAAATCGGGCGGGCTGAGGAAATTCGGGGAGGCGTGGACGACGACGGCCGCGCCGTGGTTTTCGGCGAGACGTTTCACCCGCCGCATCAGCACGTCGTCCGCCGGATCGGCGAGGTGGATTCTCTTGGTCCGCGCGGGCAGGCTGAGCTTGTCGAAGGCCTCGATGTATTGGACCGGGTGTCCATGCGTTTCGAGTTCGGTGGCGTAGGCCTTCATGGATGCGCGGTGCAGCATGAGCTTCTGCTGGTGCATCGCCGCGGGCCAGTGCGCGTCGTTGCCGAAGAACAACGGGTCCTCAATCAGATAGATGGCGCGGCCCTTCGCGATCGCCGGGTGGCTGGCGAAGAGTTGGTGGGGATAGATGAGGGTGATTTCCATGAATACCGGAGACTCAGGTTGTTTTGTGGGATGTCTTGTTCGTGCGGCAGCGGTCGCTGCAGAACTTCACGTCCTGCCAGACCCGCTCCCATTTTTTGCGCCAGGCGAACGGCCGGCCGCAGGACGCGCAGGTTTTCTCCGGCAGGTGTTGTTTCCTCACGCCTTTCATGGGGATTGCGGCTCTTCCCGCGCCGCCGCTTCATTCATTTTTCGCAGTGACTCGAGATAGGCGTTTTGTGGTGCGGGTTTGACCGGGCGCTCCTCGGTTTCGAGCATCGTTTGCACGCGCTTGCGACTGCCGGAAATGAGTTCGGCGATGAGTGAGGCTTCCGGCAGGTTTTTCCAATATTTCTTGGGCATCTCGGACTGCATCGCGTTCACCTTGAGCCGCGCGGGATTGAAGATACTGCGGTAATACGTGCGCCAGAGCTCATCGAGCGCGTCCTCATCAGGCGCGGCTTCCCGAGGCACGCCGGGGGTGAAAAACAACGAGCTGCCATCCCAGTGGGCGCATTCGTAAGGCGTGAGGATCGACCAGTCCATGCTGGCGAATCGTTTCTGGAAAAACGGCGAGGCGAGCCGCACGATGCGGTTTTCCGGCTCGAACCACGCGACGAATTGCTCGCGCCCGGTAGCCTCGTCCGTGCCGACGAGGCGGAATCTCACGAAGGCGTGCATCTTGTGAATGTCCCGGCCGATCGACTTGCACCATTGCTGGACCTGCCGGACATCGGGATCCGTGGGCATCATCAGTAGGTGTTTTTCCCCTCCGTGGGTGATGCGCCAGAGCAGCTGATAGAGAAGCCCCCAGCGCCGCGGATCAACGTGGGCGGAGGCGCTGCGCGCGATGTCGAGAAACGTCGCGGAAACCTTGGGCACCGGGCCGGGTGGCGAGGGGGCTTCATCCGTGGCGAAGAGCGGGGCTTCCCGGGTGTCATCGGACCACAGGATTTCACCGGGCGGCACGCGGCGTGAGAGCAAGTCCCTCGCGGCGTCCCGCCACGATTCAAACTGGGGCTGGATGAGGACGGTGCGCATGGTCAGATCTCGCCGGAGCGCACGGATTGGAAATCCTCGGGCGCGGGTTTGGGGGCGTCGAAGTCGAGTTCGAGTTGTTTCGGCGGCGGCAGGAAGCGCAGCCTCAGTGTATCGCTATCAAGTCCCAACAGAGTCGGGGTGTGGTCGGCGGCGATGATGAAGGGCAGGATCTTTTTCATCGAGAGCCGCAGCAGAACCAGATCGGCGAGGCGGAGGCGGGTGAAGCGACGGGCGTTGAGGATGCGCTCCGTATTTCTCACGCCGAGGCCGGGGATGCGCAGCAGTTGCTCGCGGGAGGCGCGGTTGACGTCGATGGGGAAAGACTCGCGGTTGCGCAGGGCCCAGGAGAGTTTGGGGTCGAGTGCGAGATCGAGATTCGGCGCGGCGGCGGTGGTGATTTCATCCACCTTGAAGCCGTAGAAGCGCAGCAGCCAATCCGCCTGATAGAGACGGTGCTCGCGCACGAGCGGCGGGGCCTTGATGGGCAGCAGCGACGAAGGTTCGGGGATGGGACTGAATCCGGAGTAATAGACGCGGCGGAGCTTGAAGCCGGTGTAAAGCGTGTCCGCGCGCCGCAGGATGACGGAGTCCGTGGAGTCATCCGCGCCAACGATCATCTGGGTGCTCTGGCCGGTGGCAAAGGGCGGCGGTTTGGGGGCTCCGGGCTTGGTTTTTTCGGCGAAGCGTTCGTCGATTTTGGTCCGGATGTGGGCCATCGCATCCTGGGTGCGGGCGAGGTTTTTCTCCGGAGCGAGCTTGGCGACGCTTTGCTCGGTGGGCAGCTCGATGTTGATGCTGATGCGGTCGGCGTAGCGTCCCGCCATTTCGATCAGGGCGGGCGAGGCTTCTGGGATGGTTTTCAGATGGATGTAGCCGCGGAAGTGATGATCCACGCGCAGCTTGCGGGCGACATCGATGACCATCTCCATCGTGTGGTCGGCGCTGCGGATGATGCCGCTGCTGAGGAAGAGGCCTTCGATGTAGTTGCGCTTGTAGAAATCGAGGGTGATTTTCACCACTTCCTCGGGGGTGAACCTTGCGCGCCGGACGTTGCTGGAGCGGCGGTTGATGCAGTAGTGACAATCGTAGATGCAGGTGTTCGTTAGAAGGACCTTGAGCAGGGAAACGCAGCGACCGTCCGGCGTGTAGGAGTGGCAAATGCCCGCGCCGCCGGTGGATCCGACACCCTGGCCGCCACGCGAGTCTTTGCGCGCGGCACCACTGCTGGCGCAGGAGGCGTCGTATTTCGCGGCGTCGGCGAGGATTTCGAGTTTTCGTTCAAGTTCCATGAAGCAGTTAAAAGGTGCGGATGGAGGAAAGTCCACCGTCTGGTCGGAGGACCTGTCCGGTCATGAACTTGGCGGCATCCGATAACAGGAATGCGACGAGTTTTGCGGTGTCCTCGGGGTCGCCGACCTGTTGGAGCGGGTGGCGTTTGGCGGCGGCTTCCTTTTTCACGTCGGAGTTTAACAGGTTTCCGGCGAGCGGGGTGTCGGTGAGCGAGGGGGCGATCGCGTTCACCCGGATGCGCGGTGCCAGCTCGGCGGCGAGTGACAGGACCAACCCTTCCACCGCGCCCTTGGCGGCGGCGATGGAGGCGTGGAAAGGGAGTCCCTGCGCGACGGCGACGGTGGAAAACAGCACCACCGAGGCGGAAGGCGCGGCTTTCAAGGCTGGCAGCGCGGCCTGGAGCGCGGCGACCGCGCCGAGGCAGTTGATCTGATAGTCATTGAGGAAATCCTCCGGTGTGAGCCGGTGGAACGGCTTGAGGGTGATGCTGCCTGGGAAATAGACGAGGCCGTCGAGCACCGGCGGCAGCTCGAGCGGCCCGGGCTTGAGCGCGTCGAAGGGCTGCACGGGAACGCCCGTTTCCTCCAGCGGTCCGGCGCTGCGGGCGGCGACGACAAGCGAATCTCCCTGCGCCTGCAACAAGCGCGCCGTGGCCAACCCGATCCCCGAGTTTCCGCCGATCAACAATATCGTTCGTGACATGGCCGAAGGTGGGCCGCGATTCCCACCGGTCAAGGGGGCGATCAATGAAGAACCTCGAAGTCACGGCGGATTTTTAGAAATCGGCAAAAATCTGGTTTTCAGCTGATTGAGCCAAATTACTGAATATGTTCTGCGCCTTCGGGCACAACTCGCGCATGGCCACATCCCG
>NZ_JBIKBQ010000178.1:0-4380 GCF_058122085.1 Luteolibacter sp.
GCCTCGGTGGCGACGGCGTGGCCGGTGGCGGTGCCGGTGGCGAGCACGAAGCGGCGTCCGGGCTCGCGGACTAACCACTCGCGGATGAGCTTGAGCGCGAGCATCGCCTCGCCGACGCTGACGGCATGGAAATGGACCGCGCCGCACGGCTCGTATTCCAGCGGGGTGGTGTAAATCGCCGCGCGCTCGCCAAGCCGGGTGCCGAAGCCGCCGCGGCGGAGCATTTTCACCAGCCAACCGGGAAACGCCGCGATGAAGAGCAGCGGCAGGAGCATCCGGTAGATCGTGAGTGCGGGGAAGAGGCGCATTGGGAGATGTTTTTTGATTTACCGCTTTTGCTCCAGCGATGCCAGGCTCGCGGCTTTGCACGTGTTACAGAATTCTCCGGTCTCCTTGTCTACCGTCACGATGCTGGACTCGGCGTCTTGCATGACGCAAGCCGCCTGCGGACAGTGGTCCAAACTGAGGACGTGACCGACTTCGTGCACGGCCACCTTTGCAAGGCGACTGCGGAGTTTGTCTTCGTTGGCACCGCGTGCGCCGAGGCGGAAGGTCGAGACCACGCAAGCGCGTCCGCCCAATTGTCCCAGCCCGAAAACGCCCCAATCGGGATGCTCGTCCTTGGTGGTTGAAATATCCCTGGAGGTAATCCCGACGATGATCTGATACTTCGCGTCTGCTTTTCGGTTCAGGAAATCCAGGATCTTTTCAGCCCGATAGCGGCTGCGGGGGGCATACCAGGCTTCAGGGGGAAGTGGCAGGACAGGTAGGATCTCCACCGGCAGGCCGTATGCTTTCTCCAGGCCTTTCTTCATGCAATCCAAGCGCTCCTTTTTCACCAAATCCAAAGGTTGGACGGCGATCACCAGCGGGGGGGCTTCGGCGAAGGCCCGGAGCGAAATCAAAAACAGCGGGAGAATGTGGGAGAATCGCATGGTGACCGGGTCTAACTGGCTGAGTAAAGCAGGATCGCGCTGCTGCCGTATTCGCGGCGTTCGACGAGGGTGAAATCCTCCGCCTCGGGCGATTTCTGGTGGGAGGAGACCTCCGCGACCAGCCAGCCGCCGGAGGCGAGGCGGGGCGGCAGCAGGCGGCTTTTGAGGAGGTCGGTGACGTGGTCTTTGTCGCCGTGGTATTTCCAATACGGCGGATCGGCGAAGATGAGATCGTAGGTGGCGGGGTCGCGCTTGAGGAAGGCGGCGACTTCGGATTTCACGGCGTGGCCGCCGTCGAGCCGGGCTTTTGCCAGGTTTTCGGTGATGACCTTCACGGCTTGGCGGTGTTCATCGACGAAGGTGCAGGCGGCGGCGCCGCGGCTGAGGGCTTCGAGTCCGAGGGCGCCGGAGCCGGCGAAAAGGTCAAGCACGCGGGCGTTTGCCACCCGCTCGCCGAGGATTGAGAACAGCGCCTGGCGGACGAAGTCGGTGGTCGGCCGGGCGACGGCGGTGGGGACTTTGATGGCGATGCGCCCGGCTTTTCCGGCGATGATTCTCATGAGAGGGGTGGCTTAGTTTTTCAGGTTCACGACGGGGCCGTCCTTGCCCAGGCTGAGGAAAAGCTGGCTGATGTTGCCGAAGGCTTCCAGATCAAAGGCGGTGCGCTGCGGGGTGGCAAGCGGCGTGAGAGACGGCGCGGCGAGACGCGGAAAGATCCGGCTGATCATGGCGGTCGCGGATTCCGGGGCGGCGACCAGGCGGGCGGCTCCGGCGGCGCGGCCGTCGGCGAGGAGCGCGGCGTTTCCTAACAAGGATAACTCGTCGCCGATCAACCGCGCATCGACACAGGAAATCGCGCCGCCGCGCAGGACGGTGACGGCGCTGCCGCGGTCGAACTTGGTTTCACGGTCGGCGACGCGGATGGCAGGGGCGACGGACTCGGCGATCAGGTCGCCCTGCCAGGTGCCGGGGGCTAGCAGAAGTCCTCGGAAGCGGGCGTTGGCGGCGATGGCTTCGGCGGTTGCCTGGCCGTCGAAGGGCAGACGAACCGCGGCAAGCGCCTGTCGCGGAAGCTGGGCGTCGATCTGGATGGGCAGGCCGCTGAAGCTGGCGATCCTGCCGGCGAGGATCAACTTGTAGCCGGCGATTTCGGTTTCGAGGGGCTTCAGGGAAAGCAGCGGATAGGTCCAGTCCAGCTGCGCGGCGAGGTTGCGGGCCAGTTCGTTGCCGAAGGCGGAAACCGAGTCGATCTTGAGAGCGGCCTGTGCGGGATCTCCGGCGATGGGGACGGAGCCGGTGATTTTGGAAATCTCTATCAAGGTGCGGTGCGAGCCGGCGTGGACCACGGTGAACGAGGCGTTTTTCAGGTGCAACCAGCCCGTCGGTTGTGAGGGTGGAGCCGGCGGTTTTGGCGGGGAAACCGCGGCTGGCGGAGTTGGCGCGGGAGGACCGGGTTGGACGGCGGCGGGTGGCGGCGTGGCGGCCGCGACCGGAGGCGGAGGCGGAGGCGCCTGCTGGGCGGGTGGAGCCGGGCGGGCGAGGTGGGAAACCAGCTCCAAGGGCAGAAAGAAGCGCGGCGTGTCGAGCGCGATGGAGCGGACTTCTAGCCGTCCGCGCAGCCAGGCTTTCCACACCGGAATCACCCGCAGCGAGTCGATCCGGACGAGCGGTTGCTTGAGCGCCGCGCGTAGCGGGGCGGGTTGGAGCAGTTCCACCGCATCGATGGCCGCGCCATTCCATGGCGACCAGGAAGCGCCCCCCACGCGGGTTTCCATGCCGGTGCGGCGCTCGATTTTCGAAGCGATCCAGCGGCAGGCCCACGGCGTGGAAAGCGAGAGATTTCCTAGCAGGATGATGCCGGCGGGCAATCCCAGCAGGCACGAAACCAGCCATCGCCTGCGGCGGAAGCCCCGGCGTTTCCCGCCAATCGGGGCTTCGGAATCCATCGCTTACTTTTTGAGTTTGGCCTTGGGGGCGGGTTTGACCTCCGCGGATTTGGGCGCGGGTTCCTGGGCTTGGCCGGCTTTGCCAAGGGGGAAGCGGACCATCAGGCTTTTGTCGAGCAGGCGTGTGCCCTCGGTGGAAAGTTCCTGGGCGCGATAGACGATGAGGCCGTGTTTGTTATCTGCGAGACGGCCGAGCGCGAAGTTCTCCTTGATCTTGCCGAGGCCGGTTTCCTCTTCGAACTTCCATTCGAGACCGCTCCATGCGCCGAGGATGCTCGACGAGTCCGCCTTGATGTCGTCGAGGCGTTTCATTTCTCCGTTAGGGGAGCGGAACTGGTCGGATTTCGCATTGTAGCGCAGCGTGGAAAACAGGCTGGCCGCGCCGGTGGAGGTGATGCTCCAGGTGTCGCCGGCGCTCTGGCGGAGCAGCAGCATGACTTGCTCCCTCGGCTTGAACTCACGCTTTTCCCAGAGCGCGAGATACTCGTCGTATTCCGCCTTGGTGAGGCCGAGCCGCTCGTCGTAAGGGAGCGGCGCGCCGGATTTGGCTTGGCCGGAAAATTCCCGGAACCACTTCGGGTCCTTGCGCGCGGCGGCCTCGACTTTGGCGACGTATTTTTCGATTTCCGGAGGCGGCATCACCACGCCGATCTGGCCTTTCACCGGCACGTTTTGTTCGAAAAGCCCGGCAAAGACCTTGGGCACCTCGGCGGCGGAGAGACTGGCGACGAGCGAAAATGCGACGAGCGGGGCGTGGAATTTCATGGGGCGGGGAAAGGCTGTCCGCCGGGCCGCGAAAACTCAAGCGGCAATGCGGAGTCTCGCCCGCAGCCCGCGGCGGATTTTTAAAAATCGGCAAAAATCTGGTTTTCAGCTGATTGAGCCAAATTACTGCACATGTTCTGCGCCTTCGGGCACAACTCGCGCATGGCCACATCCCGCTACCGCGTCCCGGCAATGCCCGAACAGCATGTCCTTGAGCATGTGCGCGTTCGATTGATCGATCCTGACGATGCCATCGAACGTGATCGTTACCGCGCGCTCATCGAAAAACATCACTATCTCAAGAGCGACACGCTCGTCGGCGAGCAACTCCGCTATGTGGCCGAAGTCGATGGGCACTGGCTGGCGCTGTTGAGCTGGAGCGCGGCTGCCAACCACCTCAAGGACCGTGAGGATTGGATCGGCTGGGACATCACGCAACGCCGCCGCCGTCTCGCGCTGGTGGCCAATAACGGCCGTTTCCTCATTCTGCCGGGAGTCGATTGCCCCAATCTCGCCAGCCGCGTGCTCGCACTTTGCGGGCAACGGCTCGCCGATGACTGGCAGCAGTCGTATGGCCATCCCGTGCTGGTGGCCGAGAGTTTCGTCGATAGCCAGTTGTTCCGTGGCACCTGCTACAAGGCGCAGGGCTGGAGATTGTTAGGTGAGACCAAAGGGCACGGGCGCGCCCGGCAGGATTACTACACCACCCACAACCGCCCCAAGCAGCTGTGGGT